>JAAYIG010000211.1 GCA_012523595.1 Fibrobacter sp. | reverse complement strand
TTCCAGAATCGTGCAATTTCCGCAGATCCTCTCTATCTGGGAATCCTCAAACCCGGAAAAAATCTTCACTTCCTTCAAAACCGGCATGACTGAGCGCAGTTCGAATTTTCTATTCATAATCACCCCATAAAAAAGGTACGACCAGATCCCCGCAGGAAGGAACACGCCGGATGAAAGCAATAATTGAGACAGGGCTGTTACATGTGGTATTTTATGATATCCCGCCCGCAACTAATATAAATCCAGAATGGGTATAAGATGGGACTTAAAGCAGGAATCATCGGTTTACCAAATGTAGGTAAATCAACAATCTTCAACGCACTTTGCTCCGGCAAAGCGGCTGCAGAAAACTATCCATTCTGCACAATAGAGCCAAACCATGGTGTTGTGGAGGTTCCAGATGAGCGGCTGAGTCAGATAACCTCCTGCATTGAAACTGGTCGGGTCGTTCCAGCCCTCATTGAACTGATCGATATTGCCGGGCTTGTTAGAGGTGCAAGCAGGGGTGAGGGTCTGGGGAATCAGTTCCTGGGGCATATAAAGGAAGTTGACGCGATCATTCATGTGGTGAGGCTCTTCGAAGACTCCAGCGTTGTGCACGTTGACGGATCAATAGATCCCGAAAGAGATATCGACACAATAGAGACTGAATTGATTGTTAAAGACCTTGATACCGCGGAGAAAAGCCTCACTAAACTCTCAAAAAACAAGTCTCAGGATAGAGAGCACGAACTCCTGTTATCCAGCCTTGAGTTAATTGTAAACAATCTCTCATCCGGAGTGCCAATCCGTAAAATAGATCTCAGTCCTGAAATGCTCCACTCCATAAAAAGTTTCGGCTTTCTGACTCAGAAACCTGTTCTTCTGCTTGGCAACACAGGGGAAAAAGCCCTGTCTCCGCTGGATCGGAATCTGCTGCAGGAGTGTGCTGTTAAAACAGGCGGAGATTGTATTTTTCTTTGTGGAAAGATCGAAGCTGAGATTGCTGAACTCCCGGAAGGTGACCGGCATGAGTTTTTATCATCTCTTGGAATCACAGAAAGCGGCCTTGACACCCTTGCCCGTGCCGCTTACAAGCTTCTTGGTCTGGAGACATTCTTTACCGTAAACAAAAAAGAACTCCATGCCTGGACCATAAAGTCAGGAACGAACGCTTACAATGCAGCAGGAACAGTACATTCCGACTTCCAGGATCATTTTATCTGTGCTGAGGTCTACACTGTTTCAGATCTGGTGGAACTGGGATCAGAACAGGCATTGAGAGCTGCAGGAAAAATCCGCTCTGAAGGAAGAGATTACATTGTAAAAGACGGAGACATCATCCTTTTCAGGGCAAATCCCTGAAATGATTAACAGTATAGAAACACTGATCAGGACAGGTCATGAAAAAACTGCAATATGCATCAAGATGGTTCATCTGGAATATCCTTTCCAAGTCATTTAACGCACTGTACCTTCGGAAGAAATACAACTACAGTCTCACACCCGATTCTCAGCGCTTTCCCAGACCTCCTTTTCTTGTAGTGGCAAATCACGGGACATTTTTCGATCCCTGGATGGTTGGTCAGTACAGTCCCTGGCCTTTTTCCATAATGGTCAACGATGACGGGTTCAGAGGAAAGGGTATATCACAGTGGTACCTGAAAAATATCGGCTGTATCCCCAAACGTAAAGGTGCATCCGACTACAAGGCAATGAAAGCCACTCTTCAGCGGCTTAAAGAGGGATACCCTGTCTGTGTTTTTCCCGAAGGCCAGACCACCTGGGACGGTGAGACTCAACTGCTTTACAAAGGTCTGGAAAAACTGGTGATGAAAATGAATTGTCCTCTGGTAACTGTCAGGCTGAGGGGGAATTTTCTTTCTAAACCCTGGTGGGCAGAGACAATCCGCAAAGGAAAAATCACGGTTGAGATGAAAGTGCATGATCCGCAGGAATTCCAGGGTATATCAAGTGATGAGCTTTTCGAAAAAATTAAGTCCTCCATTTACCAGAATGACATCAAGGATCCTCAGAACCTCCAGTACCCCTTTTCAGGTGTAAGACTGGCCGAAGGTCTGGAAAGATTTGTCTGGATATGCATGCATTGCGGAAGTGAAGATACGCTGCAGACCGGGGGAAACATCATTAACTGTGTATCATGTGGAAAGTCATGGGAAATCGACGCTCACTGCAGACTGAAAGGAGTCAGGGAAGACACAAATTCTCTGCACGATCTGAAAGATTGGGCTGATATGCACAGAGAGAGAGTGAAAGAAAAAACAAGCAGCGGTTCCGGAATCCTTGCCATAACTGAAAACGTAACTCTTCAGAATGAAAACGACGAACGTACATTTGTTAACTCAGACACCGGTAAGGCTGTGCTTACAAGTGATACTCTGAGCCTTGAAACAGCGTCAGGAACAGTATCCTGGCCGGTATCAGAAATCGAGGATTGTGTTGTACAGAAAAAAGACCTGTTTGAATTCAGGCACAAAGACAAATACGTCCGTTTCTTACTCAATAAGAAGAGCCCGATGAAGTGGGTCTATTACCTGCGATACCTAAAAAACTACGAAGAGTTTGAAAAAAGAGGATACTTGTGAAAGCGGCACCATCAGGCACCGCTTTCTAAAGCTTGGTCAAACATTTGCAGTCGAGAGGGTTTTAACCGGAACCATCCACTGATGTTTATCTTCCAGTTCACCGTACTGAATCCCCTGAATCTGTTTGTAAAACCTGGTCAGTGTCTCACCTGCTTCGTCCTGTTTGCCGAAAGTATACACTTTGTCCCCATCGGTTATCGAGTAGACCGGTGTGATCACTGCCGCTGTTCCACAGGCGCCAACCTCTGCAAACTCAGGGAGTTCAGTTACAGGAATCTGCCGTTTCTCCACTTTCATGCCGAAGTCGGATGCTATCACCTGGAGACTGCTGTTGGTGATGGATGGCAGAATCGATGATGAAGCGGGTGTGACATACTTGTTGTCTTTTGCGATCCCCAGAAAATTTGATGTCCCAAACTCATCGATGTACTGATGAGTAGCGGAATCAAGATAAAGACATATCGGGTACCCCTTTGCCTTCCCGTCATAATCACCCAGCATCCCGGCAGCATAATTTCCGGCAGCCTTGACATGTCCAACACCTCTGGGGGCTGCTCTGTCGTAACCACGTTGTATATAAGCATTAACAGGCGCAAATCCGTTCCTGTAATAAGGACCAACGGGCATGCATAGGACCAGGAACAGATAATCCTCTGAAGGATGCACGCCAATGTGGGGACTGGATCCCACAAGCAAAGGCCTTACATACAGACTGGCTCCTGTACCGTAAGGAGGAACCCACTCAATGTTACGTAGTATAAGTTCATTAACAGCCTCCAGAAACAGTTCCTCCGGAGGAGCCTGCATCATCAGACGCTCCGCTGTGGCCTGCATTCTGGCCGCGTTCATTTCAGGCCTGAAAACCGCTACTGTCCCGTCAAGCTGTGTAAATGCCTTCATTCCCTCAAAGCAGGCCTGACCATAATGGAAACAGGTCGCAGCAAGATGAAAGCGCAGCTCAGGCTCGGTCTTTATCTCAATCTCACCCCATCTGCCGTTTGTGTAGCTGCAGGTGACAAAACAATCCGTCTGAGTATACTTGAATCCCAGATTCCGCCAATCGATGTTTTTCATAATACTTCCCTTAAAAAGGAAACTAATGTTTCACGCTCCGGCCCTGAGGAACGGCGCGCAGTATTCTATTTGACAGCAGCTTGACAAATCTCAGATGTTATCTCTGATTTGCCGGTATTAATCATGAATTTGTCCTTCATGAGCTTGTATTTAAGACTGTCGATCAAGGCCAGCCAGGAAGCTTCGATGATGTTTGTGGAAACTCCTACAGTTCCCCAACTGCTGATACCATCTGATGACTCAATAAGCACCCGGACCTTCGACTCCGTGCCATCCCTGCCATCGAGTACCCTCACTTTAAAGTCTTCCAGCTTCACCTTGCTAAGCGAAGGATAAAACTTGATCAGAGCCTTACGCAGAGCATTATCAAGCGCATTCACCGGTCCGTCACCTTCAGCAGCGGTGTGTTCGAAAACATCATTTTCCTTTATCTTTATAGTCGCCTCGGAAAAAACTTTTCCGTTTTCCTTCTTCTCCTCAATTACCCTGAAACCCATTACGATGAAAGGCTCCCGGAATTGTCCCAGCATCTCCCTGGCAATCAGTTCAAAAGATCCCTCAGCCGCCTCAAACTGATATCCCTGAGACTCAAGCTCCTTGATTCTCAAGAGAAGCTTCTTTACATCCGGATCTTTCTTATTCAGCCCGGGACGAATTGTCTCAAGCTTCTCCAGCATGGTCCCGGATCCCGCCTGGTCTGATACGACAAATTGACGTTCGTTACCGGTGCAGTCGGGAGATACATGTTCAAAAGACTCCCTCACTTTACGCACCCCGTCAGCATGAGCACCAGCCTTGTGAGAAAAGGCCGCTTTACCCACATACGGCGCCCGGATATCAGGAATGACGTTGGCAATCTCAGCGATAAATACCGAGAGTGACGAAAGAGTTTTGAGCTGCTGTGGGGTCACCAGCGGAAACCCTCTCTTCAATTGAAGATTCGGGATAATTGTGCAGAGATTGGCATTACCGCATCTCTCCCCAAGTCCGTTGATCGTGCCCTGAATATGAACCGCTCCGTTTATTACTGCCACACATGAATTTGCATCTGCACAGCCGGAATCGTTATGAGCATGGATACCAAGCGGTGTCGGGATTTTCGATTTGACATCCAAAAATATTGCAACAAGTTCATCGGGCAGAACACCACCATTGGTATCACAGAGCACTATACAGTCTGCACCTGCTTCACCGGCTGCCATAAGGGTGCTTATCGCATACTGTGGATCAGACTTGTATCCGTCAAAGAAATGCTCCGCATCGTAGATAACCTCTTCCATGTTCTTTTTCAGAAATCTGACGGAGTCGGTTATCATCCTGAGGTTCTCGTCTTTATCGGTACCTATGACATGGGTAACGTGCAGACCCCAGCTTTTACCGAATATTGTAGCAACCGGGACTCCAGTCTCCACCAGATTCCTCAGAAAAGGATCATCCTCGCTCTTACACCCCGGTCTTCTTGTGCTGCCAAAGGCTGCGATTTTCGCATGGAACCCTGCCCTGGATACCTCTCTGTAAAATTCGGTGTCAATCGGGCTGGTGGGATTGGGCCAGCCTCCTTCAATATAGTGTATCCCGAACTCATCGAGTTTTTCGGCTATGCGAAGTTTGTCACTCAGGGAAAAGCTGATCCCCAGTGCCTGATTTCCATCACGTAACGTGGTATCATAAAGAGATACGGATTGTTTTTTGTTTTTCATACTTTTCTGCCCGATAAAACATCTGTTCAGGAAACCATCGATGCTATCAGGTCTCCAACTTCGGTAGTACTCATTCCCATTCGTCCAGCCGACATACTCTTTATCTTGCCGGAAGAAAGGGCATCATATACCGCTTTGTCAATAGCTGCACTGGCCTCGTTCTCTCCAAGTGTCTCAAGCATCATAGCCCCGGCACAGATTGCCGCAAGGGGATTGATCACATTCTGACCTGTGTACTTGGGAGCACTCCCCCCGATAGGCTCGAACATCGAAACTCCCTCAGGGTTTATGTTTCCACCAGCAGCTATGCCCATACCACCCTGGATCATGGCACCAAGATCTGTTATGATGTCACCAAAGAGGTTTTCTGTCACTATTACATCGTAGAACTCCGGACTTTTCACCATCCACATGGTGCAGGCATCCACATGATTGTAATCCCTCTTGATATCGGGATAGTCCTTCTCCCCCACCTCATTGTGTGTGCGCACCCACAGATCACCTGCATACGTAAGCACATTACATTTGTGAACAAGTGTCAGAAGCTTCTTCTTGTTCCTCTTACGTGCATATTCATAAGCGTACCGTATGCACCTTTCTACCACGCTGCGCGAGTAAACCATCACCTGTGTGGCTATCTCCTGAGAGGTTCCAACCATCGCAGCCCCGCCCATACCGGTATAGATCCCGCCGGAATTCTCCCTTATGACCACGAAATCTATCTGCTCCGGCCCCTTGTCCCGCAGCGGAGTTTCAACATTGGGATAGAGCTTGACCGGACGAAGGTTGATGTACTGGTCAAGTGCGAATCTCAGTTTGAGAAGTATGCCAAGTTCAAGAATACCAGGTTTAACATCCGGATGCCCTATAGCCCCGAGGTAAATTGCGTTATGTTTGCGAAACTCCTCGATTGCGGAATCAGGAAGTGTCTCCCCGGTCCGATTGTAGCGATCACCGCCAAAATCATAATCAGTATAATTCAACTTTATTCCGTAACGCTTCGAAACAGCCTCCAGAACCTTTACTCCCTCCCGAAGTACCTCAGGACCTGTTCCATCTCCCGGTATCAATGCAATATTGTAGCTTTTCATTTAGGCACCCTTCTCCGATTTTTTATCAGCGGCCGAATTAACTGCCGCTGCTGGTAACTTACGTTTGAATCTCTTCATCCTGGCTATCTTGTTTACAACATCCATATATGCCAGTGCCGACGCCTCAACGATGTCGGTACTGGTTCCTGCACCGTTAAAAACCCCCTCATCGGACCTGGCCACAATAGAAACCCGCCCCTGGGCTTCGCGGCCTTCAGTCACGGCTTCCAGATGAAAGTTGTCTATTTTGATCTTGTATCCGACAATCCTGTCGATTGCCTTTGTTGCCGCATCAACCGCCCCGTCACCGCAGGCCGCCTCACTGTAGAGCTTTCCATCAACAAGGATCCTTGCGGTGGCAGTGGGGATAGTCCCTCTCCCGCTTGACACATTTAAGGTCTCGAGCACAAACCTGTCCTTGAGATCTTCACTGCTCTTTGATTCCATAAGCACAATAAGATCATCATCGTACACTGTACCTTTCTTATCTGCCAATTCCTTAAAGCGTTTGTAAATGTCCTCGGAACCGGCCTCAACCTCACTGTACCCCAGATCCAGAAGACGTGATCTGACCATGTGGCTTCCGGAACGGCTGGTCAGGTTCATCCTGTTTTCCTTCAAGCCGATCGATTGTGGTGTTATTATCTCATAGGTTTTCTTTTCCTTGAGCACTCCGTCCTGATGAATTCCGGAGGAATGGGAAAAAGCATTGGATCCCACTATAGCTTTGTTTGGCTGCACCGGCATGTGACAGAGTTCTCTGACGAGCTTGCTTGTTCGCATGATCTCGCGTGTATTTACAGATGTGGAAAGACCGAAAAGATCCTTCCTCACCTTTATCGCCATCACCACCTCTTCCAGCGCGGCATTACCCGCCCTCTCACCAATACCGTTGATTGCGCATTCCACCTGGCGCGCGCCATGCAAAACCGCTGTAAGAGAGTTCGCTGTGGCCATTCCCAGATCATTGTGGCAGTGCACGGAAATTACCGCTTTATCAATATTAGGCACTCTGTTGAACAATTCGTCAATTATTTTGGCAAAATGCTCCGGTGTGGTATAGCCCACAGTATCAGGAATATTTATTGTACCTGCACCAGCATCTATAGCGGTCTCCACAACACGGCAGAGAAAATCAACTCCGGTCCTGCCCGCATCCTCGGGAGAAAATTCCACATCTCCGCAATGGCGTCTGGCAAGACGGACACATCCCTTTACAATTTCCAGTATTTCACCTTCAGTCTTGCGCAGCTTTTTCTCTGTATGAATACCCGAAGTACCGATAAAAGTATGGATACGGCACTGCTCCGCCGGTTTAATGGCACGCGCGCAGGCCAGGATATCTTTTTCCACAGCTCTGGCAAGCCCACAGATTATAGGTCCCTTTATTTCACGTGCGATGCTTGTGACCGACTGGAAATCACCAGGGGAAGAAACCGGAAAACCTGCCTCAATAATATCCACATTGAGTCTGGCAAGCTGTCTGGCCACTCTGAGTTTCTGCTCAACTGACAAACTGGAAACAAGAGCCTGCTCGCCATCACGCAGGGTCGTATCAAAAATCAAGACTTTGTCTTTCATATATCCTCTTATACTTCCGGCCTCCAAAAGCGCCCCCCTTAACCAGGGGGCGCCTTTATCCGGATATACTAGTTTTTACCGCGGCCAGCGATACCCTTTGTTGCTTTGGATATCTCTTTGGCCTTCTCTTTCGGGCGCAGGCTCCTTACTGCCTTACCCGCCAGCCACATCTCCGAGTTACCCATTGCAGATAGTTCTTTGTCCAATAGTTCCTTATAATTGGGCTTTCCGCAGACAGTCAGAACTCTTCTGGTTTCCTTGCCACTCTTGACGGAATCATAAAGTTCCTTGAAAACGGGCAGCGTAGCCTTCTTAAACTTCGGCTTCCAGTCAAGCGCACCGCGCTGAGCAGTTGCTGAGCAGTTTGAGTACATCCAGTCCATTCCGTTTTCGTCAACCAGTCTGATCAGACTCTGTGTCAGTTCCTCAACTGTTTCGTTGAAAGCTTCACTGGGAGAATGGCCGTTTTTACGGAGCACATCATACTGTGCCTCCATAATTCCGGCAAGTGCACCCATCAGAACTCCCCGCTCACCCGTAAGGTCGCTGTATACTTCTTTCTGGAATGTTGTCGGGAACAGATACCCTGATCCAATCCCAATACCAACTGCAATGCAGCGCTCTTCAGCTCTGCCGGTAGCATCCTGGAAAACCGCGTAACTGGAGTTGATCCCGGCTCCATTCAGGAAATTCCTGCGTACTGAGGTTCCGCTTCCCTTTGGAGCAACGAGAATAACATCGATATCCTTTGGAGGAATGACCTTTGTCTGTTCCTTATATACAATAGAGAAACCGTGAGAAAAATACAGCGCCTTTCCTGGTGTCAGGTATTTCTTGATAGTAGGCCAGATTGCCATCTGCGCTGCATCCGAAACAAGCATCTGGATTATTGTTCCTTTCTGGGCTGCCTCTCCGATGTCAAACAGAGTCTTACCTGGTACCCACCCATCCTTAACTGCGCGATCCCAGTCTTTCCTGAACTTTTTCGCCTGTCCGACAATGACATTAAAGCCATTGTCCTTGAGATTCAATGCCTGGGCGGGACCCTGCACACCGTAACCGATGATGGCGATAGTTTCACCTTTAAGTGTTTTTCTGGCTTTAGCAAGAGTAAACTCCTTGCGGGTGATGACTTCTTCTTTTTTTCCGCCGAAATCGATTATAGCCATAAATTGGGCTCCTTCTGAAAAAGTGTAAACATTAAGCTGGAAACGGGCCCGGAGGGTCCTCCAACAATCTATTTCTTAGCCTGAGCAATAGCGATTGTCCCTGACCTGACCACCTCTTTAATTCCGTAAGGCTTCACCATCATCATGAAATCATCTATGGATTTCTTTGTCCCGGTCATCTCAAATGTAATTGATGTCGGGGAGACGGATGCTATTCGCGCTCCGAATATCCCACCCAGTTCAACAATCTCATGACGGTTTGCCTTGGAGGAATCGATATTGATAAGAAGCATCTCTCTTTCCACGATCGGATCATCGCCAAAGTCAATAACCTTGATTACATCTACAAGCCTGTTAAGCTGCTTTACAATCTGTTCAAGAACACTCTCATCACCATCGACTATTATGGTCATCCGTGAAACCGAAGAGTCCTCTGTCTCGGCAACTGTCAGACTTGAGATATTGTAGCCTCTGCTGGAAAAGAGCCCGGCTATCCTGGAAAGAGCGCCGCTGTGGTTCTCAACCATCACTGATATAGTATGTGTACCCATCTTATCCCTCCAGAATCTCATCAATCGGTTTGCCAGCCGGAACCATCGGAAACACATTTTCTTCCGGCGGAATCATAAACTCCATAAGCGCAGGCCCGTCGATGGAAAGCGCCTCTTTTATAACCGATTCAACCTGCCCCACTTCCTCTGCCCTGAATCCCTTAATGCCGTAACTGTTGGCAAGAGCCACAAAATCAGGGACATAGTTGCGCTTACACTTCTGTGTACCGGCACACTCATTACAAAGGACACCACCGCGAAGACACGTCGCACTGTATCTCTTATTGTGAAACAGATCCTGCCACTGACGCACCATCCCCAAATAAGTGTTGTTGAGGATAAGAATCTTGACCGGGATCCGGTCCACTGCCAGAGTGGCCAGTTCCTGTATATTCATTTGTATAGATCCATCACCGGCAATATCGATCACAGGAACACCCGGATTTGTCAGCGCCGCGCCCATGGCTGCCGGCAGCCCGAACCCCATCGTCCCCAGACCTCCAGATGTGATAAGAGTGCGGGGTTTTGTGAATTTGTAAAACTGCGCAGTCCACATCTGGTTCTGACCCACCTCAGTACAGATGATAGCATCATTACCGACCTGCTTCTGAAGCTGCTCTATCACCCATTGCGGCTTTATCTCAGTCTGCGATTGAGTATAGTTAAAAAGCCTGCTGCCCTTACGGGTGTTGATCAACTCGTTCCATTCATCCGGCTGCCTGGGTTTGACAAATTTATTAAGAGATGTCAGAATATTTTTAGCATCACCCACAACCGGAATGTCAACCTCAATTATCTTTGATATGGCCGCCGGATCAACATCCATGTGAATTATTTTTGCATTGGGAGCGAATTTTGCCACAAAACCTGTCACCCGGTCATCGAAACGCGCACCCACAGAGATGATAAGATCACTCTCCTGAAGAGCGAAATTCGCGGTCTTCGATCCATGCATCCCGGGCATACCAATAAAAAGAGGATGATCTCCAGGAAAAGCCCCAAGCCCCATTAATGTGGTAGTCACAGGAATATTGGTGGTTTCAGCCAAAGTCCTGAGCTCCTCATGGGCCCCGGAAAGTATAATCCCGCCACCGGCAAAAATCACCGGCTTACGAGCAGCCTCAATAGCCTCTGCTGCCCGTTTTATCTGACGGAGATTGCCGACAAGATTAGGTTTGTAGCTGCGTATCTTGACAGAATCCGGATATTTATAGTCCTCATGAACAGATCTGGAGATATCCGCAGGTATATCCACAAGCACCGGCCCGGGTCTTCCTGTTGATGCTATGTGAAAAGCCTTCTTAATTATTCCCGGCAGTTCTTCCACCGACTTGACAAGAAAGTTGTGCTTGGTTATGGGTCTTGTGATCCCGACCACATCCGCTTCCTGAAATGCATCTGAACCAAGCAGCCACGAAGCAACCTGGCCGGTGATAGCAACCATGGGGATAGAGTCGAGATAAGCGGTGGCAATACCTGTCACAAGATTTGTTGCTCCCGGTCCCGAAGTAGCCAGACAAACTCCAACTTTCCCGCTGGCCCTTGCATAACCATCAGCCGCATGTGCGGCAGCCTGCTCATGCCTGGTCAGGATAAATTTGATCTCTTTTGTATCATAAAGGACATCAAAAATAGGGATAACCACACCACCCGGATATCCGAAAACAACCTCGACACCCTCCCTGATCAGGGCATCAACAACAATTTGCGCACCTGTCTTCCTCAAAGCATCCTCCAATAGTTCATTGACAGACGATCCGGGGCAGATCAAAACAGTGTAAAATACGACCTCCGCCCCGAACAATCAAGAAATTATCCTTTAACAAAACAGAAAGGCCCGTTTCCCTCGAGGGAAACGGGCCTTATTTTTACCTTTTTAAGCGTATGCTCTAAATGCCCGTTTCCCTTCTGGCGGGAACAATTACTACCACGCCTACTACAAGCAGGACAGCACTTAGAATTACACTATTGATTCGGCTTTTCATACGCATGAATTTAATGTAAATAAAAACTGAGAAAAAAGCAACTTCTTTCTTACTAAAATCATTTCTTAGGAAGGCAATCTTCACGCCAGCAACAATCCATCTGACCACAATCAGTCTGTGCCGATTTAAAACAGGGAAAATTCCCCTCAGCTTTCTGAATAGATTGAATCAGTTCATCCTTTTTCATCTTCGCACCTGAAATTCCCAACTCCCTGGCTTTTTTCCGTATCTCGGCAAGCTGCACCATAATCACTCCTTTTTCTGAATTGATGATTGTTTCGGAAGGGAATTAAAATACTCATCATATTATACATTTTCCTGCATCAGCATTGCAACTCTCTTTTTACCATTTCCCCTTGACTTTTCCAGTACTGAATTGCCTCTCTGATGACAATAACTTAGATTACATATATAATTAAGTATTGCAGTTTTTACCTAAAAATCGATTAGACAAAGGGGGACTTATGCGATTAACACCGGTTCTGATCCTCGCAACTGTCCTGTCATTAGCTCTTTCTGTATCCGGAAAAACAATAGTAGTGCCCAAAGATGCTCCGGGTATACAGGCCGGACTTGATAAAGCAGATTCAGGCGACACTGTATTTGTTAAAAAAGGACTCTACAGGGAAACTGTCACCCTTAAAGATAATGTGTTTCTGATAGGTGAATCATCGTCCCTGACCAGAATCCAGGGAAATAAAAAGGATCCTGTGGTAACAGGAGCAGACCAGGCAACAATAAAAAACTTTGTAATTGAAAATGGAGGCACTGGTATTAAATGTGAAAACACCTCACCTGTAATTGAAAACTGCATTATAAGAGACAATAAAGGTACCGGAATCCAATGTCTGGTCTCCCTCCCCTACATCCGCAACTGTATTATCTACCGCAACGGCTGGTCCGGTATCTTCTGCGAGTCCTCCAGAAGTATCAAAACCGCCATTGAACATAACATTATCGCAGAAAACGGTTACAGCGGAATAATGCTCTCCGCAAGAAGCGAAGTACTGGTCAGCCACAACATTCTTTTCAATAACAAAGAGTATGGAGTCTGGGCTGGAGAGGAATCCCGAAGGTCAAGAATCGTTTTCAATGATTTCTTTGGAAACCGCCTCCCTAATAACTACTACGTCCAAATTGACAACACAAATATCAGCGCAGATCCGCTTTTTATGATGACAGATAACCAGACCTACAACTATGGACAAAGCGAAGCCCTCAAAGGCAAAGGCAAGGATGGGCTCTCTATCGGGCTTATCAGTGAGGTCGATATGGAGATAAAAATCAATGATCCCGACCAGGATGGAATAGAGAGCAAAAAGGACGCGTGTCCGGATATAGCTGAGGATCTGGATGGTTTTGAAGATCAGGATGGATGTCCAGATTTCGATAATGATAAGGACGGAATCTATGACTCAGAAGACAAATGCCCAGATCAGGCAGAAGACATGGATGGGTTCAGGGATGATGACGGATGTCCGGATGATGATAATGATAAAGACGGTATTTTAGATAAAGATGACATCTGTCCCCATGAAAAGGAAATTGTCAATGGCTACAAAGATGAGGATGGATGCCCGGATGAGGTACCGGTAAAAAAGGAATAAATCAGGGCATGAATAGAAATAAAAATATTATGAAGATACGGCGGGAGGATGGTTTCTGACAAGCACTGAAGATCTTATTTAGTCGCTGTATTTAAATGATTGTGGTTGTTAAATCTAACTTAATTCTCTTTCTCTCTTTTCTCCGCGATTCCACGTGAGACTCTCGTCTATCGTGAGCCTCCCATTTCTTCAACACCTAAAACATCATTCGCTTCTTCTTCTTATCCGAGGAGGATTTCTTTTCAATCTGAGGGGTGCTGAAAAGCTTCATCATGTTGTCTCCTCTTTTCCCTCTGACCCCGTGAATATCGCAGGTGTCAAGCTTGCTTTCCCCAAGAAAAAATTCCACGACTCCTTTGGGACAGTGATCATTTACTACAAGATGGGATTCACGGCAGATGGTCTCTGTTTTTATCCCCTCCGGCTTTTGGAAATCCTTTACTGGAAGACCTTCGTGGAGAGGTATCATGGTTCTGACCCAGACTGGAATAGCCGCGATAGATCCTGTGACGCCTGTACCAAGTGGTCTTCGCTCATCAACTCCAGCCCATACGCCGCATGCGATCTGGGGAGTAAAACCCACGAACCAGGCATCGGAATAGTCATTTGTAGTACCGGTTTTCCCTGCAGCAGGCCGTGTAAAGCCCAGCCCCGGAATAGAGGCTCCGGTTCCGCAGCATACTACAGTCTTCATAAGTGATGCCATCAGGAAGGCAGTCTGAGGAGAGAGCACCTCCTTTTCATCAGGGGTGTGCGACTCAAGCACCCGTCCGCTCCTGTCCACAATCTTCTCAATCCAATATGGCTTAGCCAGTATTCCTCCATTGGCATAGATGGAATATGCAGAGGTAAGCTCCAACGGAGTAGCCTGGCAGGCCCCTATTGCCAGTGCCGGAACAGGATTCATTTCGTGCCTCAACCCCATTCTTCTTGCATATTCAATGACCTTGTGAGCACCTACTTTGTTAAGCACCTGTATTGCCACCAGGTTGACTGATTTACCAAGTGCACTTCGGATAGTGATCGGGCCATTGAAGACCTTGTCATAATTTTCAGGGCGCCACTCTCCATTATCGGTCATCAAGGTTATCGGCTGATCGAGAACCACAGAGGCGGGTGTAAATCCATTTTCCAGGGCAGCAGTGTAGACAAAAGGTTTGAAAGCAGAACCCGGCTGGCGCCTGGCATGGAGTGCCCGGTTGAATTTACTCTCCTGGAAATTTCTCCCTCCTATGAGAGCCCGGATTGCACCTGTCTGGACATCCAGAGCGACAACGGAGATCTGAGCCTGACGAAGTTTGATGGAGTCTGGAAACTTTGAAAACTCCTCCTCATGCAATGCATAGATGGAATCGAAGGAGGCAAGAAATGTTTCCCGCTTAATTTTGAGTTTCCGGTCTGCTCTGGTACTGTCAAGGAATATACGGTTGAGGCGTTTCTGAAGACTGGCGATCTGACGTGCACAGGATTGTTCGGCTGAATCCTGGGCGACAGGATCAAGAGTGGTGTGAATTGTCAGTCCTCCATTGTAAAGCATCTCATCACCGTACTTATCAGATACATATTTCCTTACCATTTCCATGAAGTACTGTCCCTTGCCCTGAACGGGTTTGGTTATCCTGCACTCAACCGGCAGGTGGGCAGTCTGGGAAGCGGTATTACGGTCAATAAATTTAAGATCCTTCATTGCCTTTAAAACAATGTTGCGTCGCTGGGTGATACGTAAAATATTGGCTTGCCTGTCAGGGCGGTACCGTTCCGGGAGCTGGATTAGTCCGGCAAGAAGAGCACACTCCTCAATGCTGAGCTCAGAGCAGTGTTTGCTGAAATAATACTCACTGGCAGCCTCAACACCGTAAACACCTGCGCCCAGATAGACCTGGTTGAGATACAATTCAAGTATTTCTCTTTTCGTGTAGCAGGATTCAAGCTGAATGGCGGTAAGCACTTCTCTTAATTTACGGGTGATTGACTTATGCGAGGTAAGATAGACATTCCTGGCAAGCTGCTGAGTGATTGTCGAGAAGCCCTGAGCATACCCTCCCCTGGACATATTCACTATTATGGCCCCGAATATTCTTTTTACGTCTATTCCCCAGTGACGGTAAAAGCGTCTGTCTTCAATTGCAATCACCGCGTTCTGGAGATCCATGGGGATTTTCTCTAAAGGGACCCAGTATCTTTTCTCTATGCTGAATTCATGTATTAGCGATTTATCCCTGCCCAGAACCTTTGTAACCAGCCGCTGCTCAATATTTTGCATCTGATTGAGCGTTGGAAGCGTCTGATAGAGTCTATAAAGAAAAAACGATCCGGTGGCAACAGATGCGGAAAAGAGAAAGATGAATGCAAAAAACATGCTCAGAATGATCTTTCCCAAAATTTTACCCTGGCCGGCACTCTTTGTATGATCAGAGGAAAATATTACAGGATCCATGACCGTAAAAATATAGCCCGAAGCGCAGGCAAGTCAAACTATACGGATCAACAGTTGATCCCAGATAAGTTTTCCGGGATCTGCATAAATGTTTTACCTTAACGGGGCAGTGATTGATTATCAATCAGAATCGGTTGTATATTGGCTATTTTACACTTTCTTAAATAGCCATCAGGAGAATTCATGAAGAAAACCGCTTTGATTACAGGAATTACCGGCCAGGATGGATCTTATCTTACAGAGCTGCTTCTGGAAAAAGGTTATGAGGTCCATGGAATGATCAGGCGTGCCAGTTACTTCAACAGGCGCAGGATCGACCATCTTTACAAAGATCCTCATGGAAAAAGCACCAGCCTTTTCCTTCATTACGGCGATATGTCAGACAGCAGCAACATGAACCGTATGTTAGAGAAGGTGCAGCCCGATGAGATCTACAATCTGGCTGCTCAATCACATGTCAGGGTTTCTTTTGAAGTTCCGGAATATACTGCAGATGTTGATGCGGTAGGTACACTGAGACTTCTGGATGCCCTAAAGGAGACCGGCTTGAAATGCCGGTTCTATCAGGCATCCACATCAGAACTTTATGGAAAGGTACAGGAGGTCCCTCAGAGCGAGAAGACACCATTTTATCCGCGTTCACCATACGCGGTTGCTAAACTTTACGCCTACTGGATAGTTATAAACTACAGGGAAGCTTATAACCTGCATGCGTCCAACGGAATTCTCTTCAATCATGAGTCACCCCGCAGAGGAGAGAGCTTTGTCACCCGTAAAATCACCATCGGGGCATCATCTATCAAGGCCGGAAAGAAAGACTGCCTGTACATGGGAAATGTCGATGCCAGACGTGACTGGGGATATGCTCCGGATTTTGTTAAGGCGATGTGGTTAATGCTACAGCAGGACAGGCCTGATGATTATGTGATCGCTACCGGAGAGATGCATTCTGTCAGAGAATTTATTGAAAAGGCATTTGGATTGCTCTCTATGCCTATCGAATGGAATGGCAAAGGTGTTGAGGAGACCGGTATCGACACCAATAGCGGGAAAGTAGTGGTGCGTATCGATCCCAAGTATTACCGTCCCACGGAAGTCGAACAGCTTCTGGGGGATTCAAACAAGGCAAGAAAGGCTCTGGGATGGAAACCGGAAGTCAACTTTGACCAACTGGTGGAAATTATGGTCAGGGCCGATTACGATTCTATAATGAAAGGTAGTAACGAAGTATAATGAGAATGCGCTTTTTCAGGCATAAGATACCAATGCGGATACCTGCTGCCAGTGCTGCGTTTTTTTTCCTGCTCGCCTGCCATTCATTTACTATTGCTAAAGTCGATAAAGTGGAGATAAAATGGCAGGATGCCGCAAAAGAGGTCGACGTTTTTCTCTTCAAGCAGCAGTACATCGACTCTGTAAAAAACGTAAACAACGTCACCGGTCCGCAGTCCTCTTTAAGATTTATCGAAAAAAAGAGACCCTGCGAACCGGAAACACTGGTTTATGATGTTGCCTGGGGGCCTTTCAAAGCTGGTTTCGTAGTGCTCACTACTGAGCCCGATCCCCGGAATCGTACAATTCGTCTGGGTGGAAAAGCACTCTCCAACAACTTTATAAGTGCTTTCTACCGCATGCGGGACTATGTGATGTCTGTTGTTGATGCTGACGGGCTCTATCCGGTCTTCTTTGAGCAGCATCTTCGGGAAGGGAAAAGGTATAAAGCTGACGGATACATTCTTTACGACCAGGCCGGGGGCAAAACCTATGTTCAGGAGAGGAATTTCAGAAGTCTTGAAACCCCGCAGTTTATCCATGACTACATATCGATTCTTCATTATATCCGTGCCATGGATTTTTCGCCCGGAGATACTTTTACCCTCAATCTCTTTATCCACTCCAAGGTCCATCCCATTTTTTTCAATGTCAGAGAGAAAAAAACAATCGAAGTGGATGCAGGAGTGTTTAATTGCATACGGCTTGAACCAAAGCTGGCAGGTGAGGGAAGAGCTTTCAACAAGAGAGACAAACTTGAAGTATGGGTTACCGATGACCAATATAAAACGCCGGTGCTGATCAAGTCCAAAATCAAATTCGGTACAATCAATGCCAAACTGATCTGGAAAAATCGTTCCCGAACCCAAACCTCCGGATAATATTTAGAACCATGGAATTTCTCCTCTCAATTGACAGGGCGCTGTTTCTGTTCTTCAACTCGCAGTTGTCCTGCCTATTTCTGGATTTTTTCTTTGTCACTATTACAGAGCCAAAATACTGGATCATTCCTGCAATCCTGGGAGCAGTACTTTTTATCAGATCCCAGAAGAAAAAAGCCCTGATCGTGCTATTTCTGGCAATAGTCACAGTAGCACTTACAGACCCGATTTCTTCCAAAGTAATTAAGCCTCTTGTGGGCAGGCTTAGGCCCTGCCACCCGGATGTAATGCTTGAAGGGGGAATATTCCTCCAGGGTTTGAGGAGAACATTTTCATTCCCTTCATCTCACGCTACGAATATCTTTGCACAAGCTGCACTTTTTTCCTTCTTTTACCCGGGGAAATACATCTGGTTTTTCCTCTTTGCATCTCTTATCGGTTTATCCCGGATTTACATTGGTGTACATTATCCCTTCGATGTTCTCGGTGGAGCGGTTTTCGGAATCATAATTGCATTTGGAGTCTACAGGGGTTATCTCTTCGTAATCAGGCTTTACAATCAAAAAAAGTCCCCTCTGCCTGAGGAAAGCGGCGTAACAGCGGAGTGAAAATCATGCCTCCCGAGGCCAGACCTCAATTTGCAAGTGATAACTGTTCCGGAATCTGCCCTGAAGCGCTCGATTCCATGATCAGAGCCAATCATGGTTACAGCGAGTCCTATGGAGAAGATATCTGGACCAGGAAGGCCTCAGATGCCATCAGGGAGTTTTTTCAGTGCGATTGTGATGTCTTCTTTGTGTTTAATGGCACAGCGGCAAACTCCCTTGCTCTCTCCTCTATCTGCCGTCCATACCATAGCATAATCTGCCATGAGATGGCACACATAGAAACAGATGAGTGTGGAAGCCCCGAATTTTTCTCCAATGGAGCCAAGCTCCTTACTGTTCCTGGTGCAAATGGGAAAATCGATCTCAGCGCGGTTGAGGCAAGAATTGTCAAAAGGAAAGATATTCACTACCCGAGACCTCATGTGCTAAGTATCACACAATCTACAGAAGCCGGAACTGTATATTCTCCGGAAGAGCTCCAGTCGATTAACAAGCTGGCACGGAAATACGGGCTTTTTATTCACATGGATGGAGCACGGTTTGCAAATGCCGTAGCTTCTCTGAAAGTACACCCCTCGGAGATCTCCTGGAAATCAGGTGTGGATGTTCTCTGCCTGGGGGGCACCAAAAACGGTCTTGCATACAGTGAGGCTGTGGTGTTTTTCAACCGCAGTCTTGCCACAGACTTCGAATATCATTGCAAGCAGGCTGGACAACTGGCATCAAAAATGCGTTTCATGACTGCCCCCTGGGTAGATCTTATAGAGAGTAGGACCTGGCTTAAGAATGCTGAAAATGCCAATCATTATGCAAGATTACTTTCTGAACGTCTCAGCGGCTTTAAAGAGATCAGGGTGATGTATCCGCCTGAAGCAAATGCTGTGTTTGTAAGCATGGAGAGTAATTTGGAAAAAGAGCTTAGAGACCGGGGTTGGATTTTTCACAACTTTTTTGCAACGGGCTGCAGTCGCTTCATGTGTTCCTGGAATACAAGAGAAGAAGATATAGAGATGCTTTGTGAAGATATCCGCCAGATCACCAGATCATGATTCTCTGATTCCAATGCTTTTAAGCACTTCATTAAGGTTCTGCATCGAAACCGGCTTTTCAAAATAGAAATCTGCACCGAGGCTCATGGCTTTCTCAAGCGTCCCGCTGCTGCCATAGGCTGTTATAAGAGCAATTCTGGTTTCCTTTGATTTACTTCTGATATGAGAGATAATTTCAAATCCCTCTTGTCCAAGAGTACCTGAGAGCCTGAGGTCAGCTATAACCGCATCATAGTAGATTGAATCCAGGTTTCTCTTTGCGTCCTCAATGCATTCACATGTGTCCACTTCCACATTGGGGCGGCTGAGGAGTTTCCGGAACGCAAGGAGAATTGCCTCCTCGTCATCTACCACTAAAATGCGTTTTTTATCCATTAAGATCCTCACGTGAAGCTTCTTTCAGTATATCATTTCTCATAGCCTGTGTGAACCCCTGCAGTGGAAAAATATCTCTGGGCAAATTAAATCTTCCAAGTAGTCCTGGTGGAATACCTATCAGGTGAGGAATGACGTGAGGGGTAAATAAAAATAATTCATGTGATCACCGGATGTAAGCACTTATTTCAATATCATATGAGATGGCATTTCTTTTGCGCATTGCTCAGATCATGAAAAGAATTCTTCTGGCTGATGATGAAGAGAGTATCCTTCTTGCCTATAAGAAACTTTTAAGCAGTAATGATGTTGCTGTAGACACGAGCCAGACTGTCTCAGAAGCACTATATCGCCTTAAAGAGCAACATTATGAAGCTGTGATAGTGGATTTGTGTTTGTCCGGGACCGCAGAGATGGATGGGTTGAAGATTGTGGAATTTGTCAAAAACCTTTCTCCACAAAGCAAAGTAATAGTACTTACAGCTTTTGACGACAACAGGATCCGTGAAAAGGTGATATTTGCCGGAGCATATTGCTTTCTTGAAAAACCCGTCTCTGCTTTTCTGATAAGAGATCTGCTCAAAGAAATTGGTGTATATAACCTTGATTGATTAAAGGATTACCTCGATTTCAAGTCTGGAAAAAGAATGATATTGGTTTGAAACGGTTACTATTGATTAACCCGATTTAAAATGATAATGAATGTGGGAAAAAGATTTATTTTAATATCTGTATCCAGAATTGTATGTGCAAAAAACACACAAAACCGGATACAGAGTTAAAATGAGTTCTCCGCGGTTTAAGTACTGTGGAGAATATGTTAAAAATAAACCTGGATTGATTTCGTAGTATCTTCAATATTCTTAATTCAGACATTCCGGCATTTTACTCCCGAATTCTCTCCGTTTCTGATATCACAGAATTCGCCTTACCAGAATAAGTACGCCGGGCAGGAGAAGAATATATGATTGCAGCCATGATTTTAGCGGGTCTGGTGTTACTTTATTTTGGTGCAGAGGGTCTTGTCAGGGGCAGTGCTTCGCTGGCTCTGAAATTCGGGATGACTCCACTGATGGTTGGGTTGACGGTTGCAGCATTCGGAACAAGTTCCCCGGAGCTTGTTGTCAGTGCCAAGGCAGCCTACAACGGTCTCGGAGATATAGTAGTGGGAAATGTAGTCGGCTCCAACATATTCAATGTAGCGGTTATTCTGGGTTTTGCCGCTTTGGTGAGACCACTGAAAGTCAAGAATCAGATTTTAAGAACCGATGCCCCGATAATGATAGCAGTGTCTTTAGTGCTGGTCCTGTTTTTAAGGGACAGGGTGATCTCCAGACCTGAAGCGGCGATATTAGCCACTGGTATTATCGCTTATATAATTCTTTCGGTTCATCTTTCCAGAAAAGAAAATGCTTCTGCGGACATCCCCGTCAGTACCGGTAAATCCCCTCTTCTTGATCTCCTGTTTGTGGTTGCCGGATTGGGTATGCTTATTGCCGGTTCAAATTTACTGGTGAATGGAACTGTCAAGCTGGCCACATACCTGGGGGTAAGTCAGGCTGTAATCGGTTTGACCATTGTCGCGGCAGGAACCAGCTTTCCTGAACTGGCCACATCGGTGGTTGCCGGGATACGGGGGGAAGATGACATTGCGATAGGAAACATAATCGGGTCCAATATTTTTAACATACTCTGTATTCTGGGAGTGGCCCCGTTTTTTGGTCAGGTTAAGACTGGAGGAATCCAGGTTCTGGATCTTGCATTTATGCTTGGCACTTCGGCACTTCTTTTGCCTCTGATGTGGCCAAAACTCAGGATCGGACGCGCGGGAGGTATGCTTTTAGTATTGTTATACGGCAGCTATCTTTTCCTTATCTGGCCCAAATAGTATTACCCTGGATTAATGGCAGAGAGTGCTTCCGGATGTCACTTGATCCAGAGGAGAATTTGAAAAAATGGCTTATATTAAAAAACTGCATAAAAAGATCTTTGCTTATTTCATACAGGGACTGCTTGCCCTTCTCCCCCTGATTGTATCTGGTTACCTGCTTGTTTTCCTTTTCAAGATGGTAGAGGATTTTCTGAAGAATGTCCTGATATTTCTTCCCCGGGTTTACAGAGACATCCCCTTTGTGGTCATTTCCTCAGAGGTTATAGCAGGGTTGCTACTTTTTTCACTGATGGTTCTGATGGGCTTTATCGTGAAGAGCATCATTGGAAAGGCATTTATACAAAGTCTCGATTCCCTGTTTATCGCAATTCCAGGTTTAAACACAATCTATAATGCAGTGCGTCAGGTTATCGATTTGTTTGTGGTAAAGAAGGACAGTTTTCTAACCAAACCCGTTCTTGTGGAATACCCCTCTCCTGGTATCTGGGCTGTAGCCTTCAATACCGGAGAGATGCCCGATTCTCCTGACAACTCCGGCAGGAAATTATTTACCGTCTTTATTCCCACTACCCCCAATCCTACCAGCGGCTTTCTGGCGGTAGTCCCATCGGAGAAGATTTTTCCTCTTAATATAAGTGTAGAAGATGCCGTGAAAATGGTGCTTACCGGAGGCATGGTCAAGCATCCTGATGCAGCTACAGCCAATATCCGGCAAGTATTGATGAAAACTGAAGAAAACATTTAGGTTCCTCATTTCCCTTTACCCGGCACATACTTTTTCCATTCATAAATCTAGCCATAAAGCGAATTCTTTAATGGTATCGAAGATTTTTTTTTGGATATCGGAGGTTTTGTATTGATGGAAAGTGATTTTCTGGATTTTACTGCTGAATATTTCCAGGTATCCTCTGACAGGATAAGCCTGAGGACAAGGCTTGAGACTCTTAGCAGGGACTTTCACGATCATATTAATTTCAGCTTTGAGGTAGAGAAGAGATACGGCATTGAATTTGAAGGGGAGGATCTGGATAAGGTTCATTCGATAAGAGATTTTATAACCCTTATCAAAAAGAAAGTCCGGAACACCACTGGAGATTACAGCAAGGCAGCCTGACATGGCTCTTTGTTTGCTCTTTTCAATAGGAGGAGAACTCTAAAATCTCAGAGGAGGAATTTATGTATCTGGAATGGATAAAGTATTTCTTACTGTCTTTAGTACTACTGCCTGTTCAGTTACTGGCTCAGGTTGCTCCGGAGGAACCGGTTCAGGATGTTGATGGAGCAGGAGCAACATCGGGATGGTGGTGGTTCTGGGTAATTCTTTTACTTGTGATTGTTGCTTTTGCGATTTGGTGGGCATCAAAACCCGGCGCAACCAAACCAACCACAAAAACCCGTGGGGGCCCCACTGTAACCGGAACCTAAGCTTACATTTTATAGGGCCGGAAGCAGTGTGGAGCTGTTCTCCGGCTCATTTTGATCCTCTAAGGACAGATCGCTGCATGATGGCAGCAGAACCTCAACTGTACAGCCAGGAGGAGGTTCGTTATTCCTCAGTGTTATTGTACCCTTGTGTACCTCGATTATATGTTTTACAATAGATAACCCCAACCCTGTTCCCTTTTTACGGGTTGTGAAGAAGGGTTCAAAGATCCGTCCCAGTACCTCCCTATTTATTCCTCTTCCTCTGTCAATAATTTCGATACAGATGAATTTACCTTTCTTTCCCAGAACTATTGTTATCTCCGAACCCTCGGGACTGTGTTGAGAAGCGTTCTCCAGAAGGTTCATGAATACCTGCTGAAGCTCGAGCGGATCACCCATCACGAACAGGTTTTCTTCAGGATCAAGCTCCAGAACAACTTTTGCCTTTTCATGAAAACCAGTGCTTTTCCACAGCGATACTGATTCTTTTATAATCCCGGTAATTGAGCGGCTGACTATTTTTGATCTCTCTATAGGTTTTCCCAGTTCAAGAAGATCCTGCATCAATCGTTTCAGTCTGTCCACATGAACAAGGACATGCTCTTTATATGGAAGATATTCGGGATTGTCACCAATTTCCTGAAACAAAGCCTCCAGCACCACAGATATGGCGTTTAAAGGATTTCTCACTTCATGAGCGACACCGGAAGTGAGGAGCCCAAGTAAACGGATCTCCTGCGTCTGAGACAGTTGCCTCTTCATTTCCAACTGCTCATAATTTAAAATTTCAGCTCTTTTCCTTTCAGTTACATCTCTTAAAAGAACAGAGAGTCCATGTTCTGTGGGAAAGGCATTCATCTCGAAATAACTGATACAGTCTTCTTTCTCTGTAGTAAGTTTAGAAAAGAATGGTTTTCTGCTTCTTAAGGCAGCACGCAATAAATCTGAAACCGACTCATGCTCAGGAAAAAGTTCCATGAATTTACGGGTCAGAGCTGATTTGACAGGTATACCTGTCAATTTTTCCGCTGCTTTGTTCCAGAAAGTACAGCGAAGTTCCATATCGAGCGCAAAAAACACATCGGTTATGCTCTCAACAAGATAACGGTATTTTTCCTCACTTTGAATGCGGTCCAGTTCAGCGGCTCTATGTTTGATGCGCACTTCTGCGTCATTTAGTTCCCGACTTACAACAGGTACAAGCTTTGCCAATTTACCTTTGTTGATAAAATCATGAGCTCCGGCTTTCATGGCACAAACTGCTGTTTCTTCTTCGGCTTTTCCGGAAACTATTATAAATGGCAGGTCCTTTCCATTTTCTTTAAGTACTTTCAATGCTTCAAGAGCACTAAACCCGGAAATCATATATTCTGAAAGCACTACATCCCAGATATCTTCCTGAAGTGCCTGACACATCTGTTCCGCAGAGTAAACACGTCTGGGATAAAGGTCAAACCCACCTTTGCGTAATTCTCTTTCAAGAATAGCCGCATCATTGTCGGAATCCTCAATTATCAATACACGGAGGACATTTCCCATTGATTCTCCAGATTTTTTATCAGTGAAAGAGAAGCGGGTATTGGTTGGCAATCCCGTTTGGCGATTAACAGATTGAGATTGCTTTAAAATAATTCGCTTTCTCGCAGTATCAAATGATTTCCTTTGTTTAGCAAGGGGAAAGGATCTGTTCCTGTTTTTTTCTGGTTATAAATACAGATAATTCAGATACCGAAACTAAAAGCATCGTTTTCTTTCACGTTGAAAAAAGTATTTTCATCTTTATTGCAACAGGGGTTCACTGACTCCGGCTTATACTGACCCTGTCCTGTTTTTTCTCAATTGAAAAATATTATTGAGAGGGGATTAATGAGAAAGATTATCTGTTACATTCTGGTTATCTGCACATTGGCTGTTTCGGCCGAACAGCAGGATAAAAAACTGAAGATCGCAATCCTGACACTTAAAAACACAAATGGAGTTTCCGAAGGAGAAACGGAACTGATTTCTGACCGGCTCCGGAATGAGTTCTTCTCTACCGGCATGGTTGATGTGATGGAGCGGGAACAGATGCAGGAAGTCTTAAAGGAGCAGGGATTTCAGCAATCCGGTTTGACCTGTGCTGAACAGGGTTGTATGGTGGAGATCGGTCGTATGCTGGGAGTACAGAGACTTATAACCGGTTCTATTGGCAAGCTTGGATCCATGTTTATGGTCAATGTGAGGAGTGTAAATGTCGAGACAGGAAAAATGGAAAAGGTCGTTTCCGAAGATGTAAAAGGAGAAATTGAGGATGTAGTTAAAATAATTCCCGAGATTGCCCGTAAAATTGCTGGAGGGCAGGTAGCTTCTTCCAGCAAAGTCATTGCAGAGAACAAAGCCCCCCCAGTTGAAGCATCCAGAGAGCCACAGGATGATCTGCCGTGCAATGGTTCATATTACATGGAACGGCTCAAACTTGACAAATCAGTAATCGGATTTGTTCTTGATCCGGATAAAAAGGAAGAGCTTGAGGAAGACCTCGCAGATGCTCTGGAAGAAGCCCTGGACAGAAAAGTAATTCCAGCCACAAAAAGCCAGTTGGCATCCAGTAAATGCAACACGAAAGTGATAAAGATACATTTGAATTCATACAGGAAGAGTCCGGATATTCTCAATCAGTACAGAGGAACCGCCAATATCACACTTTCGATATTCAACTCGCCTTCAGCTTCTTCCCCCCTGGTAGCTGTAAACATAGAGCGAACAGGGGACAGACACTGGCATGATGAAACCCCTTTTTTAAATGCGTTTGATGAGATCATAGAAACTATAGAGGATGATCTTTGGTCGAAAGTCAGGCGCTATTTCAAGTAAGGAAAACGATGAAACTGACAATCGATAATGTCGAACTGACACTCTCCCATCCCCTCAAAGGAAATATCGAGTGGATCGGGCAATCTGAGTCTATGCGGCAATTGCTTGCCTGCTGGCTTGTTCTCTCCGATCAGGATTTTCCCCTTGTCCCCCGTATCATCGGACCTCCCGGAATCGGCAAAACCACTCTGGCTATAGCAGCAGCCAGAAGCAGGGGGCAGGATGTTTACGTGATGCAGTGTACTTCCGATACACGTCCGGAAGATCTCCTTGTTACTCCTGTGCTTTCCGAACAGGGCAAAATAAGTTACCATGCCAGCCCTCTGCTTTCAGCGGTACTGACAGGAGGAGTTGGAATTCTGGATGAGGGAAACAGAATGTCGGAGAAGTCCTGGGCTTCTCTGGCTGGTTTGTTTGACAATCGCAGGACAGTGGAATCGGTTGTAGCAGGGATCACTATCACGGCACACAAGGATTTCAGAGCCGCTGTCACCATGAACGAGGACTCCTCTACATTCGAAATCCCGGATTATATCATGTCCAGACTGCAGCCTGGAATCCAGATCCCATTTCCGGACAGAGAAGATGAACTGAAGATCCTGAAATACAACATCCCCTTTTCCAGCGAAGAAATACTGGATCTCTGCATCGAATTTCTCCAGAAAGCACATAGACTAGACCTTCCCTACTCGATCCGTGACGGGATAAACATCATGCGGTACTCCCTGAAACTTGGGCAGGCAGAAAGGGATATCAAAGCAGCGGAGGTTTTCAACAAGGCGGTTTTACAGATTCTCGGCAAGGAAGCGCTTGACATGGAAAACCTGGCCGCCAGAAGAAAACTATCAGGAGAGCACCTCCCTTCGATGAGCATGGGCGATTTTTTCTTCACAGATGATGATGAACTCAATCCAGACTCAGACGAGAATGAGCAGTGAAACTTACCGGAAATGTAGAAATTATCCCATACCTTCACGGTAAACTGACTTTCGCTAGACAGGTACGGGAGCTGTTTCTTAAAGGAAAGTATGACTGCGTAGCTGTGGATATTCCGTCAGTGTTCCAGGACCACATCTCCGCAGCAATTGAAAACCTTCCCTTGATAAGCGCGGTCGTGGCACGAGGATATTCCGAGCCTCTCTTCTATATCCCGGTTGATCCCTGCGACGCAGCCGTAGAGAGCATTCGTCAGAGCAGCCTGCATCATATTCCCTCCTTCTGCATAGGATCATCGGAACTCAGAGTCCCTCGACTCCTCGCACCGCTCCCCGATGAATATATGGAAACACGGATCGGTATCGACATTTATAACACTCTCTGCCTCAAGGCCGCAGGATTACCTGAAGAGGGTTCTCCGGATGATATCGAATGTCAATATATGGCCGGAAGGATTCACCAGCTTGAAGCCGGGTACAAGAATATCCTTGTCCTTCTTCATTACAGGAATTTTGTCAGGACAATCTTCCATTTCAGGCAGGAAAAGACATACAACATGCGCTTCGATGAAGAGCGTTCGTATTCGATTCTTTCCGGGCTGATAAACCCCGATCATCTTTACTTTGCTCTTGGAGAACTTCCATTTATCACTGGTAAATATGAAAAGGAGCGCTACGATCCATTCGCCCCTCCTTTCGATATCGTGGAATCGGTAAAGGATCTTTTCAGAGAGACAAGAGACCAGTACTTCGACAGCAAGGATGAGGTCATGAGCCTCTCCCCTGTACGAATTCAGGCGGCTCTCACTTTTCTGCGTAATATCACGGTCATGTCCGGAAGGATAATTCCGGATCTGTTTGACATAGTAGAGGCAGCAAAAGGAGTGGGAGGAAACGCCTATGCTGTGCGAATCCTGAAAAGTGCACGCTATTACCCCTATATTCCGGCAGTAAACAGAAACGAGCTGATCGGTACGGGCATTGACCGGATTCTCATTCCTGAATGGGGCAGATTCGATTCAGTGAACCTGTTCAGGGATTTCCAGATGTACTGGAGGTCAATTTCCATAAAACCGGATCCATCGATCGAAAGAAAAAAGAGATACCGTTATTCCTGGAATCCCATGGGTATGTGCTCCCATATTCCCGAAGACCGCAGAATCGAGAGTTTCAACAGCTTTGTGCGGAACAAGACTCTGAGAGTCCTGATGGAGGATCTGATCAGATCCGAGAAGTTTACCACATCAGTAAAGGATGGCATAGATATCCGGGAGACACTGCGGAACTGGCACACAGGTGACATTTATGTCAAGGAACTTCCGCCATCAAAGGGTAAAATTGACACGGTGGTGATCATATTCGACAGTAAAAATGACCACAGGTATCCGCACCGCGCCACCTGGTACGCAGAACACAATGAGGAGTCTACGTTAACCTTTTATGCAACAGATCCTATGGAGAACCTGATCGGGCCGGGTATTGCCAGATGCCACTACGGGGGACTTTCGCTTCTCTTTCCTCCCAGAACTATCCCGGATATTTTCAGCATGACCTCTGGCATGGATTTCCCTGATCTCGCCACACGACTGACCTATGGAGCATTACTTTTCAGCTCGGAAAAAAATGTGGGTTACATAGCAGCAAAGAAACCCGGTCCGGTACTGAAAAGCATTGCTTCAAAACTGAAAAAGCATCTTGTATGGATTCCAATGAACTCTTTTTCAGGAGAGACACTTAACCGTCTGAGAAAATTTCATATTCTTAACGGTAAAAATGTACGGAGCTGGGCAGCAAGATTTATAGAAGATTAGTCTCTTTCAAACGAGGTCAGTATTCGAATCGGAATATTAGCTGTAAAAGACCAGGATTCGATACCGATACCGATTCCGAAAAGAGAAACAAAAAAACATTCATTTAGGGAAAATTCAGAGAAGATGAAAAACCCTGCTGATCAGCCAGTTTGCAAGCAGAAGAAGCGCAGAGATGTCCAGAACCACTCTTCCCACCTCCACTCTGCTCTGTTTCTTTTTTACCGAACTTGCCTTGCAGATTACTGAATTCATTAAAGCATACCGTATATTAATGATCCGCAAAGGAAATCGTAATACATATCCTGTGCATGGTCTTGAAGATGAGTCGAAAGATTAACGTAAACAATAACAATACTATACCATAACAGAGAGCACCGATCAAGAATATGATTCCGCTGAGGCGTTTTACCTGGGTAGATGCCATACTGATTGTCCTTGTACTTTCAGGAGCAGTGTTTACCTTTCCGGTGCTTAAATCAGTAACTCCCGGAAGAGTTGTGATAAACAGAGGAAACCATATCCTGGCGGAATACCCTGTTGACAAAGACAGAATTTTCGAAGTAACCGGTGAAAACGGCCCTCTGACAATCATGATAAAGCAGGGTAAGGTTTCGGTTCTCAGTTCCCCCTGCCCTCACCAGATCTGTGTCCTTTCCGGCTCGATCAGCCATGCCAGAAGCCAAATCGTTTGTGTTCCCAACCGGATACTGATCTCAATCAAGGCATCAGAGAAAAATGGACCCGATGCAGTCACACACTGAAAACCAGATCACCCCGGACACTATCCGTAAAGCCGTCTGGCTGCTTGTTGCCGTGGCTTTAAACGCACTGGAGTTTTTTTTCCCCAGACTGCCATTTTTTCCATGGCTGAAACCAGGTCTCGCGAATGCTGTCACCATGATCTGGATTATCAAATACGGTACTGCCGACGCGGTTCTTTACACAATTCTAAGATCATGGATTTCCGGATTCTACTTTGGCTTCTCCTTTCTTACTCTGGCACTCAGTCTCAGCGGAGGAATCACTGCAACTCTGGCTATGGGTGCAGTGTGGAGAATTCTGGGCAGCAAAGGACTTCTGGGGACTGTCGGGATAGGAATAACGGGTGCGCTGTTTCATAACGCAGGTCAGCTTGTCACAGTGTATTTCCTTGTAGTTCATAATTTTTCTGTCTTTTACCAGATCCCCTTCATGGCAGCAGCATCCGTCCTTTTTGGAAGCATAATCGGGATCATAGTGCCTCTGGTTTTTAGAATCCTTGACTCTATGGAAATCTCCGGGAAACAAAGAGCCGGATTTCAACTCAGGGGTTTTGCTCCCCGTCACATCATCGGGTCAATTTCCCTTCTTGCTTTCTGCCTGCTCCTATTTATTTTTCAGGATTTCAGGATTATCCTGTCTCTGGCTGGTTTGTTAACCCTGTCCATTTCCTTATGGAAACGTTCTGTAAAACCCCTGATTCACCCTCTAAGGTTCTGGCTGCTCTTTCTTTTCATCTTCTGCATGTATTCTTTCTTCTCTTTCGGAACACGCCTGAGCTGGGCCGGCTTTCTGACATCTGAGGGGATGAAATCTGCAGCTTTACAGATTATAAGGGTGTGGGCACTTCTTGAGGCCGGACTTCTTCTCCCGACACTGCGGTTCAATGAGATCATGTTTTCGATGCTGAAAAAAGTCTTCCAGAGAAATGATGAGACATTGGCTGCAGGTATTATCGCTTTGGAATATTTTCCGGAAGTAATAAGGTTTGTTAAGGACAGGAAATCAAGAAAAGACCTGAATTTCTTCAGGAAACCATTGTTTTCCATCCATGAATTCCTTACAAGGGTACAGGATAACGTCTTTTTGACAATCCAGCAATAACAAAAAAATCCAAGCCAGGAATATTTTTTTTTTTTGACTCCCGTTCTCTCCCGTATCCCCCAATCTGCTTGCCTGCCAAACCATTGTACACCTATTTTTACCGTTAGCGGTATCCTCCCGGAAATCAGGATTGATCCGTTTTTGAAAAGGAGTCCTCAGAAGCATGAAGAAGTCCCGCATTGTGTCAAGTATATGGCTGATTCTTATTCTCCAGTCAGCAATCCTCATGGCAGAAACATTCGAGATTCCCGGAGAGGGAAAGTTCCGCCATATAATCATCGACGGCAAAAGCACAGGTTTCTTTCGTCAAGTTCATTCCGGAGATGAAGCCTCCCGGCGAATCCGGGAAAAACAGGCCGAAGTAGGACGGACATTTCAACACTGGATAGATTACCTTCATAAAAACAGAAATGATCCCGGACTGGTGCGTGAAGCCCTTGAACGGCTTGGCTATGCAGACGGTCCCAATATCGAACTGGCACTTAAAGCCGCCAGGGATATTCTTGATAAAGCACCTGAAGATGAGACCGGGCCTGCAGCCATCGTTATGATAAAGACACTCATACAGACCAGTCAAATGGATGATTCCGATGCATATAAGAATATCCTCTACCTCAAAAGTCTTTTAACCTCTGCAAGTCATCCGGTGCGGATTCAGGCTGCAATCTCACTTGTCTCATTCGGGGAAAAAGATGATAACCGCAAGGTACTGTTAAACGCTTATAATGACCAGAAATTCCGCAGGAGTCCTTCAAACCTGGCCTGTCTTGACTGTGTGGCATGGGCACTGGGAGAGATTGGCGGCCCGGATGAATCGGCGGCCTTAACAGAAGCACTGTCATATAATGATCTCCCGGATGACCGCAAAATCACAATCGCAGGAACTCTGGCAAGAATGGGAAAAGAAAATACGGCTGCTGATGCACTGGATAGAATAGCCCGGAGCTCTCCGGATAAATGGACCAGAATCCGGGCACTAGAAACACTGGGGAAATTTGCCGGAAGAAACTCCAGGGCAATGGAATCAATTCGCAGAGCGCAAACTCAGGATTCCGACAGAAGAGTCCGTGATACCGCCGGCAAAATTCTTAAGAGAAGCAGAGATTCCGGGAAATGAGAAGACAAACGCTTTACATAAACTTGCTTCTGTTTATCCCAGGATTCTTTTTCATGTCATCCGCAGAGTACAATATCGATGATGTGGTCTCCTATGCACAGAAATACTGGGAAACTCCAAACCATGAGTGCGGTGATTACATCGATTGCACCCCCTGGTCATACTGGGGAACATCCTACTGCGGTTATGCATCACATGGCGGAGACTGTGCAAACTTCGTTTCGCAATGCATTCTTGAAGGCGGCCACAAAGATCTGAATCAGGGGGATGGTATCTGCAGAGGATACCCGTGCGGCAGGGAAGAGATAGGAGCAGACAAACTTCAGAAGTGTCTCAAGACTTACCATGGATGGACCGATCTGGGCATCGGGTACATGCTTCCTCCCCCACCTGAGATAAGGCCCGGTGATGTGCTTATGTACAGTAATGAATACGGTACGGGGACACATGCAACTGTCGTGGTAAGAGTCACCGATGGTGTGGCTTACATCGCTGCACACTCTTCATCTCAGTATGACCGTATCTACACATACCTGACAGACTCAGAGCATTGCTACTACCGCTGGCTTCATAATCCCGGCGGCAGTGTGAATGATACTGACAATGCCCCGCCTGTCGGCCGGCTTGAAACAGTTGACTGTCAGATTCTCCGTGGATGGGCACAGGATAGAAATGATGATCAGAGGTCAATAGAGGTTCAGCTCTATATTGGTGGTCAAAAAGGCAGTTCCGGGGCTGTAATGGTTCAATTGACAGCCAATGAAAGTCGTCAGTACCTTTGCGACCTGCGTGGATACTGCAGTCTGGGGTTTTCTCTTCCCACACCGTATTCATTGATGGATAATACGGAGCATGTGATATATGCCTATGGATTAGATACCCGGGACAGTTCTGCGGTTCTTCTTAACGGATGTCCGGCAACCATCACCTGTGCTCCTGAAATTCCTGACGGTGTAAAGCGGACAATTGTAAGTGTACAAAGCAGAAAGGAACTCTGGCATTTCGATGATTTCCAGGACAGGATACCGGTAAATGACTCGATGCTTAACTCCATTAAGGAGGGTCCGGACTGGGAGGAGAGACCGCAGCTTGTAAGAACCGATGGTGATTCTCTCTGGATACTGGATAAGGGCTTTCTTCGCCACGTAAGCGATAGTTCCATTAAGAACTGGCGGTTTGGCAGTTTGATTCCTGAGACAACCTGGACAGCAGAGGAGATTGCATCTGTGGTAAAAGGACCTTCTTTCCGCGCCCGCCCCTGCATTGTCACAGGTTCCGATTCTGTTTATTATATGATCGATGATTCACTTTCCCAGGTTTCGTCATCGGTATCTGACAGATCCCGAAGAAAGAGCATCACTTTTACATCAGCAAAACCGGTTGAAGAATTCATAATCTGCGACATTAAGGGCAGAATTATCACCCGTTTCTCCGGCAATTCAATGTCAACCGGTTCAGACCTGAATAGGATAAGGACCCGGGGAAAGGTTGGTCCGGGTGTTTATCTTGTAGTGGGGAAAACAAGGGAAAAGCGGGATGTAAAGAAGTGGGTATTGGAAAAATAGTGTTGATACCCGGCAGTGCCATTTGACATAAACTGAAGTATAAGAATACCATGTGCCGGTACAGTTTTTTCCTCTAAGGAAGTATATTTCCTATGCCGACACCGTTTATGTACAGGTTATCAAGTTGAAGAGTAAGTGTGTCACCGGAGACATTGAGACTCACAGGAAAATCAAACTCTAAGCGTAGAATAGACTTTTTTGCATCATCCCAGGTAATACCCTGATTAATCACCTCTGACCACACCGGTACAAGCAGTTCACTTACAGGTATTACATACTCAGTCCAGGTGTCTGTCAATTGAATCTCTTTGCCAAAATGTAATTGTCCCCCTCCAAGATCATCAATAACCCTGCTTTCAGCACTGAATCTGATACTGCAGTTTCCCCGGGCAAAAAAGGAGAATGACTTTACATTGCTGAAGTCATAACTTCTGCCTGCGGTGCCGATATTTACCCCTACTCCCGCAAAGGCGGCAATTTCTTCTGAATTGCCAAGAACTGCGTCAGCACGCAAGCATTTTCCTCCAGAAAATCCAGATCCATCCTCAACAACTGCAGTCAGCGCAGAATGTATCTGTGAAGACTTGACAGTATCACAATAGCTGTACCAGTCTCCTCCTGTCATTTTCCCCATCCTGGAAAGCCCGTAGAATTCAGATGCACTTTCGAAATCATCAACCAGAACTGTTTCTGCGCTGAAACTGAAACTGATCTGCTCAGTCTGGCCCTCATCAATTGAAGCAAAGCTGTATCCGGCATAGATATTGTCTTGTGTCCTGAAAAGAATCGGATAATCTCCCGGTGCAATTCCGGGAACAGTGAAATCCTGCCCCTGAACAGAGATAGAGTAGAGTGTGCCGAATATCTCGGCTCTGCTTATACGGAGCCCTGAAGAATCGATCCTGCCGTTAAGAGTAGCTTTCTGCTTAAGTCTTATTACCAATATGGAATCGTAATCTGCCTTGAAACCAGGTATGAAAGCAGCCCCATCTCTTCCATCAGCCTGAAGATTGCAGACAGTACCTGAATCGTACTTTAAAGTGAAGAACCCGTCTCTGTTCGTTATGGCACTGTCAATCACAACCGGCAGATCAAGACGCCTCTTCTCTACCCAGTTCCCAGCATCGATAAGGTATACTGAAACACCTGAGTCAGGAATTCCTGAGGGAGTGATCACTCTTGCATTGACCGTTTCCGTTGCTCCTCCTCCTTCATTTACTGCCAGAGAAGAGCACCGGAATAAAAAAATTGAAATAGCAAAAATTATCATAAAGCAAAATACTGTCCTGTACTTCATCAGTCCTCCGGCATCTTTGATAAAGGGAACACCTGAAGCCCGACCTGATAAACCCTCTGCGGGTGGGGATCCGTACGGGCAAGAGTAATTAGCTGCTCCCTGAATTCCTGCATCATCAATCTTACCTGTTCAAACCTTTCTCTTGACATACTCATGGTTATGGAAGAGATATCCCGATCTTCTCTGGGGATCTCTTCAAGTCCATGTTTTGCAAGTTCAAGCATCTCAATCTGATGCTGACGTACAGCAAGTACACCCCACTCGGCATTTATAGTCAATACCTTATCCACCCGCCTGTAATAGCCGCGTTTATCAAGGACTATAAAGCCCAGTCGTTCAAGAAGTTTTAACGCTTTTTCAGCTTCAGCAGGTGTAATCCTGGGTATAAGCAATCTGGCAGCTTCTTTATAATCACTTGATATTTTGTGAATTGCAACCAATTCCCTCATAGCCGAATAGTACCATTTGCTCCAGTACTCGTATTGCTCTTTATTGACAATCCGTTTCTGGGATTTCTGGGCAGAGGCAATTCTTTCAAACGATTCTATTTTTTCTGCATGTGATCTGGTGTTAGTATAGGATATCAGAGCTTTGAGATATTCTTCCTCTTTATTATTGAGATTCAACAGTTCTGCAAATCTGCCGGCTTTTTTGAGAGTAAGATTTCTTTTCCCCTGGAGAATCCATGTTATGTGCCCGATTGATCCCAGCCCAAGCCTGGATGCAATCTTTCGATAAGTACAAGAGGGATCTTCCTCCTTTAGCCGCGCAAATGCATCTTTAAGGAACAGACGATAATCCAGGTAGTCAAATATGGAGATACGGGACATTTTCTCTTTCATGACGGTACTTGAAACAGATAAAAGCTTTTAATAATATACACCAGTAAACCTGTTCTTACCAATATTTTTGTGAACATATATCATTCATTTTGCAACTATATATTCCGCAAATGCAGGCTCTTTGTAAGTTTTATCAAATTTCTAAATAATTTATTTAATATGAAAGTGAACACTAAACTTTATTTCCAGCAGACACGTAGCTTTCCAATCACACATAAGCAGCAATATCTAAAACCACCCTGATTTATTTATCGAAATAACCCTTTTTAACAAATCTGCCTTTGACTGTTGAACGAATATAAAATTATTCATTGTATACTTAATTTCAATAATATTCATTTAAATTGTGAACAGTTTTCCCACCTATCAGTGACTTTTTCCAGAAAAAAAGCCTTTTTTCTGGAAAAATTTGTTTATATTAACCTGTACCGATTTTTTTATGTCTATTAATTATCTGATGATTTGTGAACAGTATTCCTTGATAAACAAAACCATTTATAAATCCTGATAATTCTGGAAAGGACAACGTATGGTAAACAGCTACAGCAGGATCAAAGCAATTCTTTATTTATTCTCCCTTTTACCGATCTACATTTCAGCACAAGAACTCCAATTTAAGGTATTTCCTGAAGGTCCATCTAAAGCCATCAGCCCATACATTTACGGAATCAATGCTGTTGCACAAAGTCCTGCTATATATTCCTCGCTAACTGATCTCAACCTGACCTCAGATCGCCTGGGTGGAAACCGTCTGACAGGTTATAACTGGGAAAATAATGCATCCAGTGCCGGGGCCGACTGGCAGCATAACAGTGATAACTGGCTGACAAGTAACCCGCTTACAGCACCGGCTGAACCACTTGGCACACTGCGAACATTTTTTGAATACACCCGCTCAAATGGGCGTTTCCCGATCATTCAACTGCCGATGGCTGGTTTTGTTGCAGCGGATACAGATGGGCCGGTTTCAGAAAACGAAGCTGCCCCTTCATCCAGATGGAAAGAAGTGGTATTCAGGAAGGGATCATCTTTTTCACTCAGCCCGGACTTAACAGATTACTTTGTATATATTGATGAATGCATATACAATCTGGTTCAACTGTATGGTACAGCATCTCAGGGTGGAGTTAAAGCCTTCTGCCTGGACAATGAACCGGGATTGTGGAACAACACTCATCCCAGAATCTTCCCTGTCAAAGTGACCGCACAGCAGATCATCGACAAGTCAGCCTCTCTTGCCTCCGCAGTAAAAGCGGTTGATCCTACTGCTGAGATTTTCGGCCTGGAATCCTGGGGGTACTGGGAAATGCACGATTTCACAGATGCAGTAGACTGGGGTCTGTTCAGTTCTACTTACGACTGGGCAATATCGGCATACCTTGGAGAAATGAAAAAGAAGTCAGATGCTGCTGGTTTAAGACTGCTCGATGTCCTGGCGATTCACTGGTACCCTGAAGCAAGAGGTGACGGAAAACGGATCACCGGAGACGATACAACATCAGGTGCGATAGAGGCAAGACTCCAGGCGCCCAGATCCTTATGGGACCCTGATTACAAAGAAGATAGCTGGATAATGGATCTTAACTCAGGTAACCCTCTTAATCTGCTGCCAAGAGTAAAGAGATCCATAGATCAGTGGTATCCAGAAACGAAACTTGCCGTTACTGAATACAGCTATGGCGCATCAAATCACTGGTCCGGGGGACTTGCACTTGCAGATGTTCTGGGAATCTTCGCACGAGAGGGTATCTATACGGCGAATCTTCATGTAGCCCCTGTAAATTTTCTTGCTCAGGCTTTTAAACTATTCAGAAACATAGATGGTTATATGAACGGTTTCGGAGATATGCTTGTGCCTTCAGTAAACGCTGATTCCACTAGATACTCAATCTATTCGTCAGTGGAATCAGGAAACGAAAAGTTTCTGCATGTTATTATCATCAATAAAAAAGCAACCGACACTCCTGCATCTCTTAAAATTGAGGGGACAAAAAAATACCTCTCGGGTGTTGTATACGGTCTGGCAAAAGGAGATACGGCAATAAATCCTAAAAACAATGTATCCTTAATAACGGAAAACTCCTTTACATATACACTTCCGGGATACAGCATGTTACATTTTGTCCTCTCAACAGATTCAATCACTGTGCTGCCCCGGCTGAATTATTATACTCTGCTTACAAGTGCAGTCGGAGGAGGCACCGTAACGCGTTCAATTGAAAGTATCCGTATTGCAGAGGGAACAGAGGTAACTCTTACTGCCACTGCCAGAAGCGGCTGGACCTTTGCGGGATGGAGCGGTGATGACAGTTCAAAGACATCCACTATCAGGGTTACAGTAAACAGGGATCTTGATATCAGAGCCCTTTTTGTTTCTGCAGAGGAGCTGCTTGTCAATGGCGATTTTTCGGAGGGCAAAACCGGATGGACATTCAGCACCTGGAGTGAGGATAACTCTGCAGAGGGAACACAGGTGATTGAAAATGGTATACTCAAATATACAGTGGTAAATGGCGGTCCATATGAATGGAACGTACAGTTTTTTCAGGGCAACATACCACTTGTTAAGGGAAAGGCATATGTCCTTTCCTTTGATGCCAGATCAGAGAGCAGTGATTCTTTTAACCTGTTCCTGGGAAGCAGCGGTACTTTCGGAAATGTGTCAAGGAAGATCGGCCTTTCAAATGAATTTCAGACATTTACAATTCCATTTGTAATGGATTCCGCCTCAACACCATCTGCCCGTCTCTCCTTTGATCTGGGCGGGGCGAACAGGAGTACAATTTTTTACTTTGATAATATCTCTATCAAAACCGATAATACCGGAATCAGAACCGTTTCGAAACCATCAAGGGGTACAAACAGGTTGATTTCGGCTGTTCTGGATAAAAACAATATCAGGCTCAATGTACTTTCTGATGGTTTGTATAAAATAGGACTTTTTAATCTCAGTGGGCGACTGGTAAAGAATCTCTGTAACGGACAATTAAAATCCGGAAATTACAATTTCACCTTTAAATCAGAGATGAGTGCTGGAGTATTACTTCTGAAGGTGAGAAAAGAGGAAAGAGAGGAAGTTTTAAGATTGAGTTTTGGGAGGTAACTCATAGTTAATCGAGTTTCCGGCCGCGAATAAATGAAAGTGTGATTACCGCAAGCGGAAATCCTGTGAGGATTGATCCACCTACAGTATTACCGTTGATTACAGCGCTTATAGCAGCTTGTGAACTGGTTTGGTTTTTTCCTGAAGATGATTTTTACTAACCATGGATTTCTTGCTCAATTTTCTCCATTGCTGTTTTCAGGTCTCTGCCAACCATAACCCAATCCCTGTGCAAACTTTCAGAATGCCTTTTTGAAAAATGTAAATTTAAACAGGGATAGGCTGATCACCGATAACCCGAAAATTCGCGCCGGGCTTCCCTTCTTCTCACCGCGAAACAGCTTTCAGGCGAAAGGAAGCAAATGGGACCTTCAAAAAAACAGCTTCAGACTTTAGTTGAACTCCACCAAGCGGAAACAGCGCGCCTTGAAAAGGCAAAGGAAGATTTTAATCGCATTGTTGACGGTTTGAATGTTTCCGATGTGAAAAAAAGATCTTTTAAAGAGTGTTACAACTCGCCGGCAGGCTGATAAAATATTAGACCAAGCAAAGGAGGTTGCAGAAACAATGGAAAGCCAGGAAAAGGCTATAAAACTATACAGGCATATAATCGCTCTAATCACCAAAGAAAGCCTTACGGATGCGGGAACTAAAGAACTACAGAGGTATTTATATGCTTGGACTGAAATTGCAAATAAAGCCAATGCAGAGGGGCACAAATTCTTGCTCCCCCTTCTATTTGGGATAATAGAAAAACTTAATAAATCAAAAAAGAATACAAAAGGCGACCAAGAAACAATATTGTTCTACAAGGATGAAAAAAGCCTTACAAAGACATTTAAAAGACAATATGAATCAAGGCAAACTATACGCAATATTGCAAAAAAGGTATTAACACCAGAACAATACAAGGAAGTTTACCGAAAGCGGACTTTGAATGAGAGTGCTGAAAAATTTGGAATTGCCCCGAAAAAATGGACACGTGACTAAGCAATTTTCTTCCGTTTGACAGATTCATATTCTGCTGGTGATAAATATCCCAAAGTAGAATGAATCCTTTTGCAATTGTAAAAACCTTCGAT
>JAAYIG010000210.1 GCA_012523595.1 Fibrobacter sp. | reverse complement strand
GGTACCAGTACCGCAGTCCGCCTCCTGCAGAATGCACTTATGCTGAAACTTCGCGCAGGTGCCGGTCCGTTTCGCTCATTTGGAAATATTGCCATCGAACCACGCGCGTATCAGCTTGTTCCATTACTTATGGCACTCAAGCATGCTACTGTGCGTCTTCTGATTGCTGATGATGTTGGTATTGGTAAAACAATTGAAGCAGGACTTATACTAAGGGAACTTTTTGACCGTGGAGAAATACGGTCTGCTTCTGTACTTTGTCCACCTCATCTTTGTGATCAGTGGCGTGATGAACTCTCAGCCAAATTCAATATCGAAGCGGTAATCGTTCGTCCGGGAACCGTTGGCAGCCTGGAACGCGGGCTTCCACACGGTCAGACAATCTTCAGGGAATATCCGTTTACAATTATTTCTCTTGATTATATTAAATCAGATAAACGCCGTGATGAATTCCTGCATGCCTGTCCGGAGTTTGTTATTGTTGATGAAGCACACTCCTGCAGTCGAAGTGGTTCCATCCGCCATCAGCGTTTTACTCTGCTTCGGGACCTTTCCCTAGATCCGGACAGACATATGATTTTTCTCACTGCAACTCCTCATAGTGGCGATGAAAACTCATTTACCAATCTATTATCACTGATTAATCCTGAATTCGCAGAATTAAGGACTGATTCTGAAATTTCAATATCGCGGAGAGAAGAACTCCGTATTAAACTTGGAAACCATTTTGTTCAAAGAAGAAGAGCTGATATTGAAGAATGGCAGGATACCACTCTTTTCCCGGATCGTCAGCGTAAATCACCTGATCCTACCTACAAACTGACCTCTCAATGGAAACAATTCTTTACCAACATTAAAAGATACGCACGCAGTATCATTAATGACAGCATTAACGGAACCGTTTTTCAGCAGAGACTATCATGGTGGGCAGCACTCGCTCTTCTAAGATGTGTATCATCAAGTCCGGCTGCAGCTGTCAGGGCATTGCAAACCCGTCTCGATTCTTTATTACAAAAAAATGATAATTCTGCAACAACTGAAGATATCCAAATCGATTCTATACTCGATGGAACAAGCGATGATGATCTGGTAATATCCGATGTTGAACCAGGTGCAGCACAGAATGAATACCTCGATCAGATCCGTTCTCTTATTGAAACAGCAGAATCGCTTTGTGGAATAAAAAAAGATCCCAAGCTTGCAAGACTTGCAGCTGAAGTTACCGAGCTTGTAAATGATGGTTTTGCCCCTGTTATCTTCTGTCGATATATCGCAACCGCCAATTACCTTAAAAATGAACTGAGCACCATTTTTAAGAATAAAACAGTCGATGTCGTTACTGGTGAACTTGCTCCTGTCGAACGGGAAGAGAAAATCATGAGTCTACGTGGTACAAGACCAATATTGATTGCCACTGACTGTCTTTCCGAAGGCATTAATCTGCAGGATGTATTCGATGCGGTTATCCATTACGATCTCTCCTGGAATCCTACCCGTCACGATCAAAGAGAAGGACGGGTGGACCGGTTCGGGCAAAAAGCAAAAATCGTAAAAACTGTCATGATATACGGTGAAGACAACCCTGTTGATGGAATCGTTCTCGAGAATATTCTTCGTAAAGTCAAACTGATCGAAAAAGAGCTCGGAGTGCCGGTTTCCATGCCAGATGACAGTGAAAAACTGTCACAGGCTATTGTAAGCAGTGTTTTGCTGAAGGGGGAACCTGATGCTGAGGCCATCAGCCTGTTTGGTCCCGAATTCTTTGAAAAACCCTCTACCTACCTGGATTCGCACTGGGAAAGTTTACGCAAGACTGCAAAACGCAATGTGACCCGTTTTGCACAGCGTGCACTTAAACCCGATGATGTAATGCCTGAATGGAATAAGGCAATGAAGGCACTGGGTACCGAAGATGATGTGGAAAACTTCGTTTGTGCAGCTTCCCGTGCATTGTCTACACCGGTTGAGAAAACAGCAAAAGGATTAAGATTGCCTGTCGAACATCTTCCTGCTGCATTGCGTGAACGTGTTGAGAATGGAGGTCTTCCGGATTATTTCGATCTGCACTATCCCCCGCAATCAGGAGCAATTTTTGTGCATCGGACTCATCCGGCTATCACTGCTATTGCCGATTATCTTGCTGAAGTTGCACTTTCACAGAGTGATACATCATTAATTGCCAGGTGTGGGGCTATTTTTACTAATGCAGTCGAGATGCGAACCGCAATCTATCTGCTGAGGCTTCGAAGCCAGTTGGCGCTAAGAAAAGAGCGCAGTGCTGAGGAAAAACTGATGTTAGCAGAAGAAGCTGTAATTATTGCAATCTCTGGTGGTAAAATCCTCACTGATGATGCACTCAAACCTCTTCTTGAAGCTCAACCGGTTCGTGATATGGTTGATAGTCTCAAAGCACGACAGATAAAATGGGCTCTTGATCAAATACAGGAAATGAATTCGTCAATAGAAGCCCTGGCAAAAGCCCGTGCAGAAGAGCTGCTGAAAGACCACCGTCGTGTGCGTGAAGCTGCAAATGCCCGCGGCTCTTATGGAGTAAAACCAGTACTTCCGGCCGATATTATTGGTGCTTTTGTACTGGTTCCGGCTCGTATGGTCGGTGGGGGAGTAAACTGAAAATGGCCAGAAAAGAATCACTTGTCGCTGAATCTGTTCGCATTGAAGGAGGCCTTTTTCCTGGTGCACTGCTCGATGAAATCAGGCAGGGAAAAGCGAAAAAAATGGAAGATTCCGATTACAATATCCCAAAGGGGCTGCGACTCAGGGATGAAATCGGACGAGCTTTCCGCATGGCATTGCCACTATGGCAGGATTTCATGTCAATGAAACATCGCCAGGGAATTAGAGAGATGGATATCGTTGATAACTGGCTTTTTCCACTTCTTTCATCCATTCTTGGATATAAGGATCTGACCAGGGTTCCTGCCATTAAGATCGGAGACAGAGACTTCCCTGTTACACATAACAGCCTCGGTAATACAGTACCAATGGTGCTTGTCGGACCAGAAACAGAACTCGATAAAAGTGAACACCGCTTTGGTTATGACGGTTTGAGAAGATCTGCTACCGGGTTGATTCAGGAGCTGCTCAATGCAGGTGATTCTTATCTTTATGGTATTGTGTCCAATGGCGTAATATTAAGATTGTATCGGGATAATCACAGTTTGACACGTCCTGCATTTGTTGAAATCGATCTTGAACGGATGTTTACCGAAGAGCTTTATGCTGACTTTGCACTTTTTTACCAGTTGCTTCACTCTTCTCGTCTCATGCCACGTGAAGGTGGTGTTTCATCCTGCATAATGGAGCAGTGGCGTGAAGCTGCTCATGAAACGGGTGAACGTGCTGTTGAAAACCTGCGTATAGGAGTAACTGCAGCCCTGGAAATGCTGGCCAACGGATTTCTTGCTCACCCTGATAATACAGTGTTGCGATCATCAATTGAAAACGGCACACTTTCTGTATCTTCTTTTCAACTGCAGCTTTTGAGACTGGTTTACCGGTTGATTTTTCTTTTCACTGCTGAAGATCGTGGACTGCTGCTCGATCCTGAAGGATCAACAGAAGCTCAGGAACTCTATACAAATGGCTACAGCCTCTCCGTTTTGCGCGAAAAAGCCAGAAACCGGGTGCGGTTAGATGATTACAACGATTGCTGGGAACAGCTTCGTATTGTCTTTTCTGCTCTTGCAAATGGTGAACCACGTCTTGCACTTCCTGCACTTGGCGGATTGTTTGAGGCTGATCAGTGTCCCGACCTGAAAAATTCATCAATTGCCAACAAAGCATTACTCGCAGCACTGCGGGAACTTTCCTTTTTCAGACAAGGGAAGATTCTTGCACGAATCAACTATCGGGACATGGACAGTGAAGAGCTTGGAAGTGTATATGAGAGTCTTCTGGAACTGGTTCCGCAGATTGAGTTTAACTCCCGTCCCTGGCATTTTTCGTATGCAATTAATGGTGGTACAGATACAAAGGGTAATGCCCGAAAACTGTCCGGTTCCTATTATACTCCCGACTGTCTTGTAAAAGAGCTTATACGTTCTGCACTGGAACCGGTAATAACCGACACTCTGGTCAGGAATCCGGATAACCCGCGTGATGCACTACTGAAATTGAATATTATCGATCCAGCCTGTGGTTCTGGCCATTTTTTGCTGGCTGCTGCCAGACGAGTGGCTGTTGAGCTTGCCCGTATCGATGCTTTGCCGGACCAGCCAACCGAAAAACATTACAGGCATGCTCTGCGGGAGGTGATTTCGCATTGTATCTATGGTGTTGACTTAAATCCGATGGCGATAGAACTCTGCCGTACAGCTCTCTGGCTCGAAGCTCTTGAACCTGGTAAACCATTATCCTTTCTTGATGCACATATCCGCAACGGTAACGCACTGGTGGGAGTACTTTATCCGGATACTGTTGATTCGGGTATACCGGATGAAGCTTATAATGCATTGACCGGTGATGATAAGGCTGTAGCCTCCGCACTAAAGAAAAGAAATAAGAAGTTCCGGGAACAGCTTCAGAGCAAAGATGAAAAGGTTATTGAGCAGGATATGTTTGCAGAACCGGAAAAAGAAGTCATATCTGTGATTGATCTTTCCTCTATGCCTGAAGATACCCTTGCAGACATTGAAGCCAAGCGGAAAAAATACCGGGAATTTCTTAACAGTGCACAAAGACAGCAACTGCGGTTAAAGGCAGATGTTTATACAGCGGCATTCTTTGTGCCAAAGACTCCGGAGTACAGAGATCAAATACCAACTTCTGAGGATATATTACGGTTAAGAGGAAAGCTGATGCCACGATCGGGAGTCGCAGATCTGGCAAGAACCATAGCAGAAAGAAACCGCTTTTTCCACTGGAGAATAGAATTCCCTGATGTATTTGAAAAGGGAGGGTTTGATTGTGTGCTGGGGAATCCTCCATGGGAAAGGATAAAGCTGCAGGAGGAGGAGTTTTTTGCATCCCGAAGTCCTGCTATCGCTAATGCGATTAATAAAGCTGCCCGGGAAAAACTTATTAACAGACTGAAAGATGCAAATAAAGGAACAGCCGAAGCTGCTCTTTACAGTGAATTTGTTTTTGCAAAAAGAAGTGCTGAGGCCTCCAGTTTATTTGCACATATCGGTAAAGATGAAGGCGGACGATTTCACCTTACCGGTGTGGGTGATGTTAACCTTTATGCTCTTTTTGCAGAACTGGTATCCCAGATTATTGGAATTAGCGGGCGATCCGGAGTAATTGTTCCTTCAGGAATAGCGACTGATGATTCTACAAAGAACTTTTTTGCTGATATTTCACTAAATGGCAAATTAGTTTCCCTAATTGACTTTGAAAATCGAGAAGCACTTTTCAAAGGTGTTCATCGGAGTTATAAATTTTGCTGTCTGACTCTTGGAAAAAGCGCTGCAGCGAAATTCTCTTTCTTCTTAACCAACACCAACCAATTACAGGATAACAGAAGACAGTTCACACTAACACCTGAAGAAGTAGTTCTTCTTAATCCCAATACAAGAACATGTCCTGTATTCCGGTCGCAGTATGATGCTGAGCTGACAAAGAAAATTTACCGCGCAGCTCCGGTATTGATTGATGAGAATAAGGGAGCAGATGGTAATCCATGGGGTATCACATTCGCCAGATTATTTGATATGTCAAATGACAGTCATCTATTCAAAACCCATGAGGAACTTGCAAATAAAGGTGGAACACTTGAAGGAGCAGTATTTTATGTAGCAGGCGAAAAATTCCTTCCGCTTTACGAGGCCAAGATGGTTCATCAATATGATCATCGCTGGGCAACTTATGAAAGTAACAGTAAAGATATTAGAGATTTGACAATAGAAGAAAAAGCTGATCCTGAAACTGCAGTGCTCCCACGCTATTGGGTGGCAAAATCTCATGTTGATGAAGCTTTGAAGCTGAAGGCGTGGAAACATAAGTGGTTAATGGGTTTTAGAGATGTCACTAATGCAACAAATGAGAGAACTGTAATTTCCGGTTTTATTCCAATTTCAGCAGTTGGTCATACTATGCCCTGCATTTTGCCGATGGTAGAAATTTCAAATACCATTATGTTTACAGCTAATTTAAACACATTAGTTTATGACTATATAGCAAGACAAAAGATTGGTGGTATTCATCTTACATATGGGTATTTTAAACAATTCCCAACATTAGAACCAAGACGTTATTCAAAAATTGATAGAGAATTTATCACTCCCCGAGTTCTGGAACTTTCCTACACCGCTCATGATCTTGCTCCCTTTGCACACGATCTTGGTTACGATGGACCACCATTCCCTTTCGACCCGGACCGTCGCGCAATCATTCGTGCAGAACTTGATGCCTGTTACGCAAGACTTTATGGCCTGACCCGCGATGAGCTTCGCTATATACTCGACCCTGCAGATCTTCTGGGATCTGACTATCCTTCAGAGACCTTCCGGGTACTCAAGGAGAAGGAGATCAGGGAGTTTGGAGAGTACCGCACACAGCGGCTGGTACTGGATGCATGGGACAGGATGGAGAGAGGAGAGAAGATGCTGTCGGAAATTGATGGAGTAATGAAGAGTGCCAATGGATAATTGAATGGCGTTGAGAATGTTTTGCAGAATTTAGAATACAAATGGAAGTGAAGAATGAGAAATTCTTGTGAGTGGAGAAGATCAGTATGATAAGACATGCAATTGTTCCTATTTCGCAGATAATTCAAATAGTTAAAGATTTTGAGCAGCAAAATGAAATCAGGCCAACCGACCGATCATTTTTCGGAGTAAGGTCATTTATAAATGATTTACGGGCTGATCTGTGGTGCTATGCTGATTTTCCATATGTTGACAAAGTGTATCGTGATAGCTACTATTTCTACTTTGCATCAAAACTGGATAATTTTTCTCGGGATTGTTTGCGAATAGGTTTTTTTTCATCTGAAATCAAAGATGAAGATTTTAGAACAAAAGCAGGAAACCTTATCTTGCAGGAGAAGTTTCTTGGATATACGATACTTCGGCCGCTCCGCAAAGGAAACCCGGGGAGAACAATGCTTTCCCCGAAAGCGTTTAAAAACCATAAATTCCTTTGTGAATTGGTCTGTGTCGATACTTCCATTGGTGGAGTTAAATTAAAAACTTTTGCCTTTCCCTGGACCAGCCAGGATACTGAATCAATGACTTGTGCAGAATCATCCATATGGAGTTTAATGGAATACTATGGAAATAAATACCCGGAAAGAACACCTGTGCTGCCATCAGATATACATAAAGCATTTGAACGACCGACTAGGGTTATACCATCTGAAGGGCTTACTCTTGCAGAAATAGCTACTGCTTTAAGTCGTTTTGGCTTTGGAACTTGCTTGTATAATCATGATACAATTGACTTTGAATCGTTATTACGTTACTATATTGAATCAGGAATACCTGTAATTCTTGGTCTTGAAGGAATTAACGGTGGACATGCCGTGGTTGCAATAGGGCACGAGGAAATGGAATTATCTGCTATTGAGAACATATTAAATACACATTTAATGGGTACTGTTTCAGTAGACAATCTACAAATCTTTGATACATCAAACATTCCTCGTTGTTTAGTACAAATTGATGATAATCATCCACCTTACCGTTTAGCTGAATTTAATCATCCTTGCAGCTATTATGTTGATTCATCTTTTTCAGACATGCAGATAAAGCACTTCGTTGTACCTCTTCACAAAAGAATTTATCTTGAAGCAGGAAAAGCGAAACTAATGTTTAAGCATATTTTAAATTCATCAGATTTTGGCTGGAAATGTCGCTCTAAACAGAAATGCAATCATGTTATTCAAAGAGCATTTTTAACGACAGGGAATTCTTATAAACACTATGCTCTCAGTTCTGATATGGATGAAGATCTGAAAACCATTATTCAAGCTATGGACATGCCGCGTTTTATATGGGTTGCAGAATTAAGTATAATGGATATATATTTGCAAGGCCGTGGTTTAGGTTTGATTATTTTGGATGCCACTGGTTCTGAGGAAATGAATTCTGCAAAAATGATTTTTTATCCGGGCTTTTTAAAGGCAGTGAACCTTCCTGACGACATTGAAGCGAATTTTGGTTCTTTTGCTACATATAGAAACAATTTGAAAGGGGACTGGTCTCAATGGACTTGTTAATCGATCCTATTGAAGAGCTCCTGAAACGATATCGGTCGGAAGATAAAATAATCGAAATTGATCAGGAAGCCCGCGACAGGGAAATAAAAGCAATAAACGATGAATTGGCTGAATTTGGACTGAAACAACGTGCTTATTTCAACAAAAGCGTAGAATCAGCTCGCAAGGCTTATCTGACATTCTGAAAAATATCCATTATCTTTTTATAAAAGGCTGAGGCAGTATCCTGTTTCAGCCTTTTTTCATTTAGGAACTGAATTGAACTTTTAAGTCGAAAATGCGTGGATAACTGAATAATAAATAGTTAAATTATCCTTAAATTAAGAACTCAATAAAGTACACTACACACAAATTGATACAAATTAACACTAATTAATCCTCTTTCATACGCAATTGGGAGATTCAATGAGCCGCTACCATCCCGAAAATTTATTAGAACCAACATTTCAGGCCGTTGAAACCTGGAAAAAAGCAGCCTTCGGACCACAAAAATCGCTCTTTTTACCCGATACTCCAGTCTGGAAACCAGAATTTGTCTCAGAATTGATTGAATGCATTATAGAAAACCCGGATGAATCGGCTGAAAAATTCTGGGTTAAGCTGGATAGGCAGCTTTCTACTGCATCAATGCAGGCAAAGGTGCTTCTTGCTGAAATACTCTGGCTCATGTTTATCTTTCCACATAACAACATGAAACCGGAGACCAAGCGGGAAAGAATAAAAACCGTATTGAAATGGGCAGGCTTTACCAATAAATTTCCGGAACAGTTTCTTTCCGATGAACTGCTCCATGGTATCGGGGGAGCCGGGTATTTTTTTAACAATCTCTGGAGAGAACTGACATTTGCATTGACCCTTTTTCAGTTACTGCTCCAGAAGAATCCCGAATATCTCAATAAAATTCTTAACGATCCCTGGGAGTGGGGTGAATGGCTGGTTGAAATTCCAGATCACGGAAACCGTCAGTTCTACCACATGCTCAGTTATCTTCTGTTCCCAGATGAATATGAGTCGATCTGCTCTTATTCTGAAAAGAAAAAAATTCTGATCGCATTTGGTGCTGCTGATCAATCTTCTTTTAAAACCATGAAACCGGTTGCAGTTGACCAGCAGCTTTTTGAACTTCGAAAACGCCTTGTCTCAGAATATAAAACCGACAAATTATCTTTTTATGAAGAGCCCCTGGTAAGTATATGGAGGAAAAGAGCACCAGAAATTGATTTAGAAAATCAGGTCTTAAATGCTTTAAATAATGATGAAGTCACCGGCAACTTTATCAGGGAAGAAACAATGACATCTGAGATAGCAGACAGTAATCTGTTGATGCCAACCTGTATCATTTTCTATGGCCCACCCGGAACCGGTAAAACCTACATAACACGCAGGAAAGCGGTTCAAATTGCTAATCCACAATTTGAATACGATAACGGGCTTGCTGGTTTGAAAAATTTATCAAAAGAGCAGCATGATCTCATAACAGATGAATATGAAAGACTTAGAGATGCTGGTCAGATAGCATTTGCAACTTTTCACCAATCATTTTCTTACGAAGATTTTATTGAGGGAATAAAAGCTTCAACCGAAAATGGAAATGTAGCCTACGATATAGAACCTGGTATTTTCCTTAAAATTGCATCTGATGCAGAAACAAACTGGCGCAAATCAATGCTTGATAAGGGTGATTTTGAATATGTATGGGAAAACCTTGTCTCTGCTCTTGTCGAAGAAGATAATGCTGTTACGGTAAAAACCAGCAGAGGTGAATTCAGGATATATGATGTCAATCATCAGACAATTCGTTTTGAAAAGCAAAATGGATCTCGCAAACACACACTGAGTATAAATTTGCTTAGAGATTACTACTATAACCCTGAAAAACTTGAATCACTGGGTGGACTCAAAACTTACTACACAGCTCTTGTCAACCGATTAAAAGCTGATTCCAGATCTGTAAAAAGATCAATTAATAAGATCAAAAACTATGTATTGATTATAGATGAGATCAATCGCGGCAACATATCAAAAATCTTTGGCGAACTGATTACACTCCTTGAACCAGACAAGCGTCTGGGTGCCAAAAATGAGATTATCCTGACACTTCCCTATTCAAAAGAGACGTTTGGTGTACCTGCAAATCTTCACATAATCGGCACAATGAATACAGCAGACCGCTCCATAGCCCTGATGGATACTGCACTGCGGCGTCGCTTTACCTTCGAGGAAATGATGCCTGATCCTCAACACTGTCCATCAGATATCGAAGGAATTGACTGCCAGAGAATCCTTCAGAAAATCAACGAAAGAATCGAATACCTTTACGACAGAGATCATACGATCGGACATGCCTATTTCATAGATATCGATTCTATGGATGAGCTTAATACTGTTATGCGCAATAAAATCATTCCGCTTCTTCAGGAATACTTTTATAATGATTGGGAAAAAATTCAAATCGTTTTAGGTGACCATTACCAGCAGCTTGGAAAAAATCAGGATGAAAATAGTTTTGATGGTGAAATGAACAGGATCCGTTTTATACAGAGCTGTACAATCGAAGAAAAATCAGTACTGGGCTTTAATCATGAAGATATTGAAGACAAACGGGTACATTACCGTGTTAACAGGCATTTCTCAAAGGAATCGTATTTAAAGATTTACCAGTCAGAAAATGAAAGCCAAGATTCAGAAAAAGAGTAACACTAATGTATTTCCGCAGACATTTCACCATTGTTGAGCATCAATCGTTATATTCTGTAAAAGGTAGCAAACCGATTTATAATGATGGTCATTTAGGGCTCCCTGAAAAGACTTTCTCTGAGTTGGAGCAGTTTATTCTTCAGAATCCAGATGATGCTGCACTTTTTCTTGAACCATCTTACCTGAAACCTTTCGGTAAAACGTTGAAAGCCAGACAGTTTGTTGGGGTAATTGAAACAAGAAGTGGAATTGTAATTGAAATTTTACCTAAAATCGCTAAAAACATCAGTCATGAAGAAACCCGACAGATTTTCATAAAGATGCTCAGGCATCTTCGTAATTCTCCTTTTAAAAATTTCGGTATGGCTCATCTTAAAACCGAAAAACTGCATCTTCTGGAAATCTTTATCTTCATGTTTTGTGAGGAGTTAACAGCTCTTATTCAAAAAGGGATCCGCTCCAATTATATAACAAAAGAGGAAAACGCCACATTTCTAAAGGGGAAACTTAAATTAGCAGAACACATCCGCAGGAATCTGGCAGATAAATCCCATTTCTTTATCCAACATGATGAGTATCTTCAGAACCGAATCGAAAACCGCATTATCCGCACCGCAATCGAGTTCCTTTACAGAAAAAGCAGTGATACTGCCAACAAAAAAAGATTGTTAGAGTTTCTCTTTGTATTTAATGACATTGAGGCGGTTTCAGACCCTGAATATGCATTCAAATTGGTAAAAATTGATCGTCAGATTAAAGATTACCAGCTGATTTTACAGTGGTGTTCTTTTTTCCTGAACAATGAAAGCTTTACCACCTTTAGAGGCAGTAATATTGCATTCGCATTGCTTTTCGATATGAACCGGGTTTTTGAAAATTATGTGGCACATTGCTTAAAAAGAGATTTTCCAGGTCTGGATATTGAAGCACAGGTAAAAAAAGAACACCTTATAGAATACCCTGAAAGGAAGTTTCTGCTTATGCCAGATCTGAAAATCGGTGCTTCCATCATTGCTGATACCAAATGGAAAATGCTGGATTCTTCAAAACCGCATTATGGAATCAGCCAATCAGATATTTACCAGATGTATGCTTATGGAAAGAAATACCCGGATACCAGAGAAATACACCTCATCTACCCTCAGGTAGAAACCTTCCCCAATCTGCAAAACAGAGAATTACATTTTGAAAAAGATAAACTGAAGTTAACAATTTTCCCTTTTAGTTGTAAGGAGGGGAGAATTGAAGGGTATGGCAGAGTATTGGAAAGAGTATTTAATGTGAGTTGTTCAGGAACTTCAAATAAGGAACGAACCAATACTCAAGAATATATTGAGGGACTTAATATGACAGAAGAAGGATCTAAAGAGCAGGAAGAATTTTTTCTGTCCTGATTTGCATTTAATTCAACTACGTGTCTGGGGAGACAATGAATTCAGATACAAGACACTCCAGGGCAACCGGTTTTCGCAATTGCCCTGATACCTGGTGCATAAGTAAATATTAAGATCCCCATCAAACCTGTCAAAAAGCAACTAATTTATTGATTCTTGGAACCAAATTTAACCACTTTCAGCTCATCACCAAATGAATTAAAAGTGGCTGTTGCATCCTCAAAGTAGAGTACCTCGGTGTTATCATCTTCCGCAGAATACATCTTTTGCAGGCTTGGATAATTGTCGAGCATATGCTTTTTTGCTTCAACCCTGTCATCCCTTACAAGCTTACCGGATACTCTGAGCCATTTCCCATCACAGAACGCACAAAGCTCTACGTTGGGATTAGCCTGAATCTGCTTAGATACAGCTTTGACCTTGCCAGTCTGGATATAGAGTTTTCCTTCAAAAAGCTCCACAGTACCAAACGGCCTTACCCTTGGCTGGTCTCCCTCTACAGTGGCCAGATAATATGTCTGGCATTTCTTTAAAAAATCATAAACCTCCTGAATTGTGCTCTGGCCTGGTTGTTTTGAAGTGGTGAAAGTAGCAGATGTATTTGAATCGGTTTTGGAAGTTTTATTATTGTTAGAACATCCCAAAAGCAATGAACAACATAATGCAAGAGAAATTAAGGTAACTGTTCTTTTCATAAATTCACCTCGTAATGAATTTGAAACTACGGTCTTCCCGGCTTCGCCATCCCAGCAAAGATAATTTTCTAACCGGGATCTTTTTGAGAGATAAAATTAATTATGTATTGCCAGATATACAAAGATCATCTGTTTTGGGCCAGATAATAAAAATCTTAAAAGTTCACTGCATCGAAGAGTAATACTACCGTGAATTCTGATTAAAAACCTGAATTCATCAAACTATGGTTTTAATGAGTAATGATTTATTGTCGTGGCAGAAATGAGTAGCTTTTATTTACAGAAACATTGAATTTGTTTTGAAAAATGATATAACATGATAATAACTGCATTTTATCTACACCTTAAAAAAGAACATTGGCTTATGATTTTTCTGTCATTTCTGCTCATTTCTTCCATTTTCTTAATATCGGCTCACTTTGCAGGTAATGTGGGTACTTTTATTAATTTAGACAGCCTGATTATCGTTCTTCTGGGAATAGTCATTTCTTCTGTCCCTTTGAGTTGGGGTAAGGTACCATCTTTGAAAAAAGGTTTGATTCAGATATTTTCGTTTTCGATCCCAGAGGATAAAGATACCGAAGTAAAAAACATATTTACTGGTCTATCAATAAGCACTGCTGCAGTTGGTTTTTGCTCATCTTGTCAGGGGATTCTGTCAGTTATATTAATTGATAATAACACTCCGATTCTTCATGTTTTATCTTTTGCCTCTTTTACAACAATTTATGCATTGATTATAAGTACCTTCTTATTTTTGCCAGTAGTTTTCCGTAACCGGTAACCAATTTTAAAAACGTAATCTATCTATGATAACTGTTAAACCAAGTTTTATTTGATTATAATTTGAGCTTTGTTTTCCCCGTTATTGTGTCCTGAACTTTCCCGTTATGTAGAGAAGTATGTAATGGTTTCTATTCCCCAGCTCTTATTCACCCAACGGCAAAGCAGCAGCATAAGAATTTTGTCCTTTTTTTACAATTTTTCTTATCTATAATACCCTATTTTAATACTGCAATCATCGAATTACTTATCCGGTATTTTTTTAAAGGAGACAATGGTAATGAATTATCCCGAAGGACTTATCCAGAAAAGTAAAGAATTCATTAAAAGGTTGTGTGTTTCAACATGAGGTTTCTTTTGAAATTTCGTCGCATAATTTGCAGATACGATCAAACGGTATGAACTCCTGCTCCAGTCGTATCCGTTCGGCTAACCCATACTAAGCTGATTCACTGTTTTTCCAGTTAGTTGGAATCAGGCCTGAGATTTTGTTTGCAGGATAAGATGCCACCTTCGGCAAAATATCATTAAAATACTCATCGGGGTTGATCCCGTTAAGTTTACATGCCGTAACAAGGGAGTATATTATTGCCATTCTCTTTGCCCCCTCAGGTGAACCGGCAAAAAGCCAGTTCTTTCTACCCAATGCAACCGGGCGGATACTGTTCTCCACAAGATTGTTGTCCAGCGGCAATCTGCCATCATCAAGAAATCGTGTCAGTTGTTCCCAGTGCTTAAGCGTATAGCCGATGGCTGAAGAAACTTTATTTCCCGGCAGAATGATCTTCCCAGGATTACTGAGCAGTAAATGGATTTTGGAAAGAATAGCATAGCTCTTATCATTTCGCAATGCCTTGCGTTGCCCATAATCCAGGTTCAGACTATCAGCTTCTCTTTCAACTTCGTAGAGTTCTTTTATGAGTGATAGCACTTTCGATATAAGATCGGGTTCCAGATCCTTTACCTCAAAAAACTTTCTCCTGGCATGTGCCCAGCACATCAGGTGCTTCAAATCGTTTTCTTTAATTACCTGACCATAACCGGCATAGCCATCTGAAAGAAGGTATCTTTTAGTAAATCCGCTCAGGAAATCACTGGGACCCATGAACCGCGCTTTTTGTTTATAAAGCAACCGCTGACTGTTTGTCAAAACGGAATAATATCACCAGCTAACCTGTTTTAATAAACAGGCTGTCTGTTATTCCGGTTGTGTAAAAGGAACCCCGGCGCGGTCACAGGAATAGAAGACATTGTATTCCGGGTCGACCTTGAGGCCTTTCCTTTCTACCCAGTTGGCCGCTGCGCAGGAAGGACGGCAGCAGTCCTCCATAGTAGTTGTCTCGTACATTTTGCCATTGGAGCCCTTCTTCCAGAAGGAAGGGTCGTTTGCGGCCTGCTCAGGGGTGATCAGCCCATCCACCTTGGGAAGTCCCTGATTCTGCAGCCTGCAGCCGGTAACACGGGTGAGACCTTCGGGGCATTCAACCTTACGCACGTAAACTGACCAGTTAGCATGATGCAGAGATTCGACCTGATTAGCCTTGATACAGGAGTTTCTCGCGTATTCGGTAATATACGGGTCGGCATGGGTAATCTCGTTACATGTTTCCCTTACTTTATCCTGACACGCTTCTGACCCCAGGCTCGCTTCGGTGACCCATTGATACTGGTTTTTGCACTCGCTCCAGTGGGTGATCGGTTTCACACCGCCGGAGTAACCACCCTCCTCGGGATAGGATTCATAGAGATATTGCCCGGAGGTGGAGGTCGCTGGAAGCCCCGGGCCGCATCCGTTGTGAGCACCGAAACCGCCGCCGCCCATGTAAATGTCAAATGTGTTTTGCGTAGCCGCGGTATTGAAACTCTGAGCGATAATCGGTTTGGGGATGGGCACAGCGGATGCCGGATTGCTGACATCGTCGGGATTTTTTTGAACCTGCCGATCGTTATCGGGGCTGGGCCAGGCGTAGATAATCTGGTAGCACTGACAGCAGGTACTCTCATCATTTCCATCAATGAATCCTTTGTCCACATCGTGGCCCACAACGGCATAGAGATACTCTTCGTTGCCGTCATCGATCGCGGCCTGAATCATCTCCGGGCTGTGAAGCATGAATCTCGGACAGATAAACGCGACATCGGCACCTGGCTTCGACGTCTCATTCTCAAGACAAGCATTGATAGTGTAGCAGACACCGCCGCATGCAGAGTTGGCATTACCCGGGATACAGTCTGGGACATAGTCCCAGGCGTGACAATAACTCGGTGGCGGCAGACGATAAGAGACTCCTTCCTTTTTCAGAACGATATGATGAGGTCCGGATGAATAGGATTCGATGGCTAAAGCAGCATCCTGATAACCGCCTTTTGTGACTTTGATGGTGTCGATCACGTCACTTGTCCTGGCAAGGGGCAGGAGAGTTTTATTATCCTCCTTAGAGACTACCGGCCCGATACGACCGGCCATACCTGCCATAACCGGCAATTTAAAAAATGTCACAGTGCCACCGATTTCGGTCTTTATCAAAGCTATTTTTGGCGCCAGAGACTGCTTTATCGGGTTTATGGTATGATGTCCGGACGGGAGCATTTTGTCAACCACACGATCAATGAGGGTTCCGTCAAGCTGGTAAAGGCTGACCTTCACATGAAGCCGGGGTTTGTGAATAGTAACTTCCAACAATCCTTTCCTGAAAGCAGCCGAAAAAGAACTGTTTATAACCCGGTGCATTCTAATGGATGATGACATATCAAATTGCCAGTTCCCTTCGGTGTCAGTAGTTGTGGTTTTATCGGCTATGACCAGTTGCACTGTCGCCCCCTCGATACCTGCCCCGGTCTGGTCTTTAACCGTACCTGAAAGGATCTGAGAGGAAATTGGCTGGTTGAACAGGAAAATTACAATTAAAAAAAGGCAGCTAAAACGCGACTTCATTTGCATTTGGCACCTCGAAAAGTGTGTAACAGCCGAAGCTTGTTTTTATTTTAATAATCATATCCACATTTTAAAACTAAATTATAACCAGGATAGTAACACTATTCAATATAACCTGATTCTATGAGAATAGTAGTTTAATCGTTAAAGTATCGGATTACCGTATCAAACCACATATTCCAATTCAGTTGGAGAAAACTTCCGCTAAGATTTAGGAAACATTGTCGATATTTGCAACCTTTGCAACTCCAGTATGATTCCTGCATTGAGAAGAAAATCCATCCCCAATATTCCATTTATCTCAAATCCATAATCTATTGCGCCAATCTCAACAGTAAAATCAGAAAGGATAGTTTCATCAATACTCAGATTTTGAAGTTTTCGTTTAAACACAACTTCTGTGCCGCCAATGCCTCTAATTGTCTGCAACGAATCATTTGGCTCCGGATTAATACCGATTTTTGACAGTTCATCAATGGCTCGGATATCCTTTCCTGATTTCATTCCACCTCATAATACCTCCAGATTATTGGAGTAATATACGCATCAAGAGCCAGGAAAACAACATGTTTAAATCCTGTCTTCATATGAGCAATTCAACTGATGACTCAAAAAAATTCACTAAAACATCTCAGCAATTCTTGCAGATTCTTTTTGCATAAGAGCATGGTAATTATGAAACATTTTCGTGATAATGACACCTGATAGAACTTCTGCTCCGGAATCGGCTGCCATTTTACTCATGAATGCGATTGTCTGCTTTCCACCCATAAACGCAAATGGGAAGCCCATGGTAATAAATGGCAGGAATTTCTTGCCGCTGATCCCGCTTATCTTTTTCAGGCAGGTAATTATCACAGGTGTTGCCCTGAATCCCCATACCGGGCCGCCCATGAGCACAGCATCATATTTACTGCAATCTGGAACATTGGATATTTTTGCATCTTCGGTACGGAGTTTAGGAGAACCCTCAACCTGAAGCTCGATAATATCCACTGTATGCTGCCGGTCGCGAAGATTCTTTGCGATAAGCTCTGCGAAGGTGCGTGTTGTGCCGGTTTGGGTATGGATAACTATTGCGATGTTCATTGTTTTCTCCGTTTCTTTATTGTTAATAGGTAGTTTTCATTGTGCTTTTGCCGAAGCAAGTGCTCTTTCACAAGCGATAAGGATACATTTGCTGCTCCCGGTTGCCCCGGTTGTTGCATCAACCTGCAGTGATTGGGCTTTCAATACGCGGTCGATCACCTGCCGCCCCTCATAACCCTTGCCACAATCCTGGCTGTTAATTCTGATTTCGGTGATCTGGTGATCATTGACTACTGCATCGAGGTCGACTCCAACCAGAAAATGGCTGCATTTTCCATTATAGGCACCATCGGGAATTGCCTGCACGTCGATATCTTTCAGGTTATATTCCGTAAGGAACTTTTCCATTTGTTTGTATTTGCCGTAAAAAACAAATCCTCCTGCTGCTGCAGCGACTGCAATGCAGACAAGGACAATTACCCATTTTTTCACAGGATCCTCCTTTGGAAAGTTTATTTGAGAAGATAAATAAAAGCAATGGAGTCATAAAATGCCGCCTCCATGGAGGGAAACCCAGGAATCGGGTTATAAAGTATGTGACATTGGAATTTGACTTCTCCCAGCCCGATTCATCGGGCTTTCTTTGAATGGCTGTGGCATTTATGCCACTGTCCCAATGCATCGAAGATGCATATTAAATCCCCAAATGAATCGTAATCCTAAAAGGATAACAGTTACAGGGAGGTGATTAACTATGAATCTCAATTCACTTCAGGAGCTCTTCATTGATAAGCTCCAGGACATCTATACCGCTGAGAGGAAGACAGAGGATCTGCTTCCCAGATTTGCGGAAAAATGCAGTTCCGATGAGGTAAGGAAAGCGTTCTCAGAGCATCTTGAACAATCCAGAAATCAGGTGACAAGACTGGAACAGGTGTTTTCGAAACTGGACATGAAACCCCAGATAAGAGAGAACCCGGTTATTGATTCTCTTATCGAGGAATCAAGAGAGTATCTTGACTCCGAAGGTGACGCAAAAGTCAAGGATGCTGCGCTGATAGCGGCCGAACAGGAGATAGAGCACTACGAAATCAGTGCTTACGGCACAGCACGCTCCTTTGCGCGGGCACTGGGAATGGATGATGTTGCGGGGATACTCCAGGAAACCTTGAACGAGGAGGAATTCACCGACTCAAGGCTCTCAAAGATCGCTGAAAAAGGAGACGGCGGACCTGCAATCAACCAGGAGGCAGCACATAGGTAGCATCTATGTCGGCGGCATAAATGCCGCCTCCATGGAGAAAAACCCCGGAAAACCGGGGTTTCTCCCAGCCCGATTCCTGTGGCATTTATGCCACAGCTACACATATAATCAATTTTCCCCCAAAACATCACGGAACAACCGCTTAAACTCATTTTTAGGCAGTGCCCC
>JAAYIG010000209.1 GCA_012523595.1 Fibrobacter sp. | reverse complement strand
TAAATGGGTCTGGTATTTGTACTGGTCTATTCAAAAAGCCTGTCCCACACTCCCAGTTTCTATGAGTTCTGAAGGGGTGAAATAATTGTGAATTTAAGATTTCTTGGAGGGGAAGTCCAGACTGTCTCAAAATAGGAAATTGAATTTCATCTGTACATCACAACGTTACTAGGCCTCTGATAGCATCTTTTTAATACTGTACCATGAGGGCACACAAAAACATCACGATTAATGTCATATGTAAATTTGTTAACGTGGTATTTGTCATCACTTTTCTTTCCTGCATTTGTATTATAATTTTCTGGTATATTTACATAAACATCTGTTTGCTCCCGCAATTCCTCACTTCTGGCTATCTCTTCTCCTGAGAAGTATCCGGCATCAGCAACACTGTATTTAGCGTTGTTTCCTACAGTATCCTTCACCTCTTCAATCATCTCTGTTAACAGATGGTTATCCGATTCTTTTTGACTAACCTGCGATCCTACTATTATTCCATGCTTCTGGTCTGCAACTGCCTGTGCATTATAGGCATACTCTATTGCTCCACTGCTTGTAATCATCTTGCGGCTGTCTATATCCACAGGACTCAAAGTTCCATTCTTCTTATCCTGAAAAGAATCAACGGCTTCTTTAACTCTCTTTTTCAGCTCCACTGTATTCTCAAGAACTTCTGGTAATCTGTCATCAGGTTTATCTTTTCTTTGTTCAATTTCTCTTTCTATTGCTTCAATATATTCATCCAGACGCTCCATCAGTTTCTTCATTCCATCTTTGTCCAGCTTTTTGAATCTTGACGCATTAGCAACGATCTTTGTTCCATCAATTGCGTGGTATACCATCCCTACAAGATCTTTTTTATTGCTATCTTTACCGATGTTTTGAAAATTCCTTAATTGCCTTCTTATTTTCGGAGAAGAATCTCCAGAAAGTGTTATGGTCAGGAGAATTCATTCCTGTTAACCAAAGGAGTGCAATATCACGTTTGCACATCCGTTCCAATTTCCTACAACTGTTTATTTTTCCGTAAGAGACGTAAAGCCAGATCTTAAGAAGTAATGATGGAGCAAAACTGGGTTGCCCATCAATACTTTCACGTGTTTTAATTCCCATTTCCTTAAGATTAAGAGAATCTACGAACGCCCTGAGCGAAGGGGGGTCTTGGGCTATCCCCTCTGCGTTGACGTAAAGTAGTTCCCAACGGTTAGCATTTACGAGTTGAGTAAGGTTTGGCAAGATAGATACTAAGGTTTAGAGGAAAAAGCATGCTTGAAGGCAGGGCCTGGAACTATTTTTTATATCAATTATGACAGGATAAAATGGTGGATTGCATTCCGATACCGATACCGAAGAGGAGGAAGGGGAATTTAGGCTATAAAACAGGCTAAAAACCCCAGAATAAATTCTTTGAACCGCCAACCAAAACCATACCACTAAGTTTTTGGATTCGGGAAATCCTTAGGGAAATTCCGAATTATCCCCCTCTGATATGCGGAATCAGGGGCGCGGAAGTAATAAATTGACCCTTTGCCTGTCCCTTTTAGGAGTTTTACTTCCGTGTCCTCTTTTTCCGTGTTTTTTTTTCCCCCCACTATTCCCAAATTTTAATCTGGTGATAACATTCAGGTGAGGCTTCCTATTGGTTCCGAAACCCGGCATAATTTGACATTTTCCGGTAAACGTTATATAATACAGTATAAGAACCATGGTCTGAATCGGTACCTTCCGGTTAAACGATTCAGTAAAAAATCTCCTGATTACACATCGGAGTTTGAGCTTCACTGTTTCAGGATACTTGGAGAAACAGGTGGACGGAATTTAAAACAGGGGTCTTAATTGTCAAGCAAAAAAAGCTCGGAATCGGATGCTCCGGCTATAGGTTTTCTGACCGAGAGCGTTAACAGTCTTTACCAGTCCAGGATCTGGATCGGTGTATCGGATGAGGCGGTAAAAAGAGGGTATTCTCTGATCTGTTATGCCGGTGGTTCTCTCAATGTTTCCTCATGGGACCCTTTTGAACCTCAGAGAAATAGCATCTACAATCACATAGATGTCCATAAGCTTAAAGGGCTTGTCATTTCCGGGTCACTGGGGAATTTTATTTCTCCGGCAGAATTCAATGAATTCCTTAGTAAATTCAAAGACATTCCTCTTGTTTGTCTGGGACCGAGAGTTCAAGGCATCCCATCGGTGATTGTCGATAATACCTCAGGGATGAGGGAGCTTATCTCTCATCTGGTCGAGGATCATAACTGCAAAAAGATCGCTTTTGTGAGGGGGCCTGAGGGAAATCAGGAAGCCGAGCAGAGGCTTAAGATTTTCCGTGAGGTTCTTCTTGAACATGGTGTCAGGCCGGATCCGGACCTGATAATGCCGGGGGATTTCAGCAGGGATGCAGGAGCCAGGGCTGTTTATCAGCTTCTGGACCGTGACGGGCTCTCTTTTGAGGCACTGGTGGGTGCAAATGATGACACCGCACTGGGTGCGCTCAAGGCTTTTCAGGAGCGCCATATCAGGGTTCCGGATGAGGTGATGGTGGTCGGGTTCGATGATATCGAAGAGAGCTGTTTTTCCGCGCCTCCACTTACAACAGTAAGGCAGCCTCTTTATGAGATGGGCAGCAAGGCAGTAGAGACACTTATCGGCCTGATAGAGGGTAGAAGTGCCCCGGAGACAATTGTAGTCCCTGCAACTATCACAATAAGACAATCCTGCGGGTGTTTTCGCCTGGAGAAAACCAGGGATGGGCTCTTCCAGAAGTTATCGGGACTTTCCCAGGAGCACAAAGAGTTGTTCTTCAGGGAAGTGGCATCGGTGATGGAGAGGGCCAGGATGAATGCTGTGGAGGCCATAGATGACAACGTGGTGAGGGAGTTTTCCGATTCTTTCATAGGCGAGATTTCCGGAGAAAAGCCGGGAGGGTTTCTGCCGGTTTTAAGCAGAGTTGCCTGGTCTCTTGCACTTGCCGGAGGGGATACGCCGGGACTTCTGAAGGCGATCACGGTCATGCGTCAATTAGCCACCGCTATCTTTGACGGGGGGATCCCGGGGCATATCGAGGAGATATTCCAGAAGGCAAATATGGCAATAGCGGATTCTGCCGCAAGAGCCCAGGCTCATCGCAGGCTCGATGCTGAGCGGCAATCGACGCTGCTAAGAGCTGCCGGCCAGTCTATCGCATCAGCTTTCGATTTCAGCCATCTTCAGGAGGTTATCGCCGCGGAACTCTCCAAGCTGGAGATTAACAACTGCTGGATCTCGCTTTATACAGAGCCGAAGTCTCCCTTGAAGAAGCTAAGGGTTTTCCTTTCGCTTGGACAGGCGATGCCGATAGAGGGACCGGAGTTTGAGGCTCCGGATCTTGTTCCTGCAGGTATGATAGGTACTGGAACCAGATCGCTTCTTGTGGAGCCGCTGTTTTTCAGGGAAGATCAGATTGGGATTGCGGTGTTTGAGGTCAGGAAATGCCGTGATGGATTTACTTATGAGATACTGCGTCAGCATATAAGCAGTGCGCTGAAGGGTGCGATACTGATGAAAAAAGTGCAGGAGCAGGCTCTTGCGCTCGAGGTCGCAAACCAGCAGTTGCAGAAACTCAGGGAGGCGGAGCACGCTTATCTGGAGGCTATAAAGCATGAGCTTGAGCTTGGACGGGAGATTCAGGGTAGTTTTCTCCCCAGGGGGCTTCCTGAGATAGATCACTGGGAGATTCATCCTGCTTTCCAACCCGCACGGGAGGTCTCGGGAGATTTTTACGATGTATTCAAGTTGCCGGATGGAAAGATCGTGCTTGTCATCTCAGATGTGTCGGGTAAAGATGTAGGAGCGGCGCTTTTCATGGCACTTATAAATACCCTGATCAGGGCTCTTACAGAGCAGGCTTTATCCGGTGCGACACATCCCCTGGATGCTGTAAACCTGACAAACAAGTATGTGATAAATCATCACTACGGAAACAACGGCAGATACATGTATGCTACGCTGTTTATGGGGATTCTCGATCCGGAACGCAATGTGATAACCTATGTAAATGCCGGGCATAATCCTCCTGCTGTTGTCAGTGCGCAGGGAGGAGTAAGAAAGTGGATCGAGACGACTGGTCCCGCGGTAGGAATTGTTCCTGACGGGCAGTTTTCGCACAATGAGATTGCGCTTGAACCGGGGGAGATGCTTTTCTGCTACACAGATGGTGTGACTGAGGCCAGGGGTCCTGAAGGGGCGTTTTTCACTAAAAACAAGCTGAATTCTATACTTCAGGTGCCGGTTGGCTCAGCTACTGAGGCTGTAAAGAATGTTGAAGAGGCAGTTAAAGAGCATTGCGCCGGTCAGCCGCCCTACGATGATATAACCATGCTGGCGGTTCGCAGGAAGATTTAATTCTGCCAGAAGAAAATGCATGAGTTTATCCTGATGTAAAGACTTGATTTTCATTCTCTTATGATTAAAAGTAATCGCGATTGCAGGACGCAAAGGTTAAACGCTTCGCGTTTAGAAGAATACGGAACCAGAAGAGATTAAGGGTTCTCCTAAATCGTTTACAATTCATCACACCTTTACTGTTCAGGTGACATAAGAATAAGAGTTTAAAACACGGAGGTCGCAGAGGACGCAAAGGGGTAAACGCTTCGCGTTTTTCTCATGCTTGTGCTCAGGCGAAAAGTGGTTTTTGGTTAGACTGAAGTAAAATGATATGAGACGAAAAGAGGGGTACCAGTTTAACACAAAATATGCTGCTTACCGTAAGGAATGAAAAACCTGTTTCAGGGGTGATTCCAGAGGCTTTTTATAAAACAATCAGCCTGGATGAGGCCTGTCTTTCATCACACTATCACCTGCTATTTTCTGTCAAGAGATAAATTGGGTTTCCAATCCTGAATCGGCATGAACTATATATATGGATGCCGTAACTAAGTAATAATATAAGATCCATTTTAATAATAAGACTTTGAGGTTGATATGTTCAGAAAGTCTTTTAAGTGTTTTATTGCTGTAGCTCTTTTTGCCGGGTACAGTTTCGGGCAGCTTGCTACTGACCCTCTTCCTTATGTTCCCATTGCAAATCCTCTGCCTGATACCATGGATCAGCTTTACAGGGATTCTGTGAATCTGAAAATCTCCAGGGTCCGGGTAAATCAGGCCGGGTATCGTCTCCAGGATACAAAATATTTCTACTATGTGGCGAGTGGTTCCGCATCGTCTTTTCAGGTTATTGATGGTTCATCTAATGTGGCAGCGACCGGTACTATGACCAATACTGGTCAGAGGACAGCAGGGCAGTTAGAGATCAGAGCATCTAATAATGCAACGCTTGTCAGCGGAGGAGATACCCGCTATATCATGACCAGCCCGGAGGTTTCCGGGACAATATTCGAGGGTATTATTCCAGATCTTCCTCCGGGGAAATACAGGGTGGTAGTCGGCTCAGATACATCGGCGGAGTTTTTAATCGATGAGCAGATTTACAGTTGGGTTCGTGATGCGCTGTTGAAGTTTTATGGTGCAAACCGGTGTGGCGATTCACAGTCCTGGTTTCACGGAGCCTGTCATCTTCAGGATGCAGTCACGGGGGGGTGGCATGACTGCGGGGATCACCTGAAAGAGGGTGCGACGATGAGCTACACTGCGGCTGTCCTGGGATTGGCGGCAGCAGCGTTTTCTGACCGTGATGCGGATGTATACAGTGCTGATCAGGGTATTACACTTGTAACTGATGGAATTCCGGATATTTTGTATGAAGCGAAGCATGGAGCCGATTTTGTTCTTCGTTCGTTCGATCTGGCTGGTGGTCAGCCGGGCAAAATGATAACTTCAGTGGGAAGTTTTCAAAATGATCATATGTGGTGGGGGCAACCCGAAAACCAGGATAAGATGCCGACGCTCCGGGGAGGTCCTCCTCGTGAAGCCAGAAATCACCCGACAACCGACTATCTTGGAAAGTATACTGCTAATCTGGCATTTGTTTCAAAGATGTACCGTCCGTACGATGCGGCTTATGCAGACAGGTGTCTTGCTGCAGCAAAAGCTATTTATGAATTTACAAAAACCAGACTGGATAAAACAGATACTCCTGCCTACAATGGTGAGACAAAACTGGATGATGATATAGCTTTTGCCTGTCTTGGGCTGCTCTGGGCAACCGGTGAGCGGAAATATCTTGATGAACTTTGTTATGACAAGACAATAGGTGCCAAAGCTTCAGAAAATAATGTCAAACTGTTCCAGGGCGGATGGTTTACAAATAATGACCCCATATTTTACCATGGTACCGCAAACACCGACTGGGCGTCATCACATGCGCATGTCCTCTGGGGTTTTTTCAAGCTGGTACTCGATGATACCACGTTTTGCCAGCAGCTTGGTCTATCAGAGAATGAGCGTCTTGGTTTGATTGAAAAAACAGTCTATAATTTGATGGCAAATCTTGGTTCAGTTGCAAAGCAGGAAGGACAGATAATCCGGCTTCCGGAAAGTGGCCACTGGGTACCACCTGTTGTAGGATATGTACTTCCCTGGTTTTTAATGCATACCCAGATGGAGTGGGTGTGGAACCGTTACCAGGCGGGTAATATCACGGAGATGTACTACTATTATGATATCGCAACCAGGATACAGGGTATAGCTCTTCCAAACACACCTGCATCAGCGGATTGGAAAGCTGAAGAGGTGAAAACGATTCTTATCCGTATGCTGGATTACATGCTGGGTGTGAATCCCTGGGATATCAGCATGATATACGGGGTTGGTGACAAGAACTTCAACCATCCTCACCACAGGGCGGCAAATCCGGAAGGGAAAAATGTTCCCGGCGCGTTTTACAGGTATCGTCCGCCGGTTGGTGCGTTGCAGGGTGGATATATGCCCACTACTTCCCTGTACAAAGAGCACTACGATGATTATCATCATTCCGAAACAGGAATAGACGGAACGACAAATATACTGATGCCGGTGATTGGCCTGGCAAAGGAGATCGAGATCGGGCCGCCTACCGGAACAGTGCGGATTCTTTATGTGGGGTGTGATAATGCAATCGTAGAGGTCAGGCAGTCCCGTTACGGAGATGCTGTCATAAGGTATGGCAAGGGAGGGAGTACCAGTATGACGGTCTCATCCGATTCATCGGATGTACTGCACCGGATGGTTCTCAAGGGGCTTGAAGAGGGGACTGAATACATCTTTGATGTGGTTGTAAAAGACGTTTACGGCAGGGAGTCGGTGCTTAAAAATATCAATGAGGAGCGCCAGGAGGTATACTTTACTTTTACTACAGGGCAGAACTGTCCCACCAATGCGGATATACAGAATGTCAAAATCTGCAAAGTGACACATGACAGTGCTGAGATATTCTGGTATACTCCCAACGGGGAGTTTGACAGCAGAGTAGTATATGGCGAGCAGAAACCTCCTACAATTACACATGAGGGAGATGTTTCCGGGCACCCCACAAAGTTCCATTACGTGAAAATCGGGGGGCTCAAAGAGAAGACCACCTATTACTTCTATGTGGAGTCAGGTGATTCACGTGATGATAACCAGGGTCAGCTCTATTCTTTTACGACCCCGGTTGAGCATGTCAAATTTGATGTGCGTACACTTCGTTACCACTGGGGTGATAAGCCTGGTATAGGAATAAATATCGTAAACCAGGAAGGCAAGTCGTACGATTCACTGGAAGTAAGGCTGTATTTCAGGGCACAGGAGGGGTTTGAGAAGGATCTTGGAGCGCGGCTTGATATCTGTGTCCTTTACCGCGAAGACGGGTATCAGGAAACAATAGAAGGCGAGTTACGTCAGAGAGTATGGGATAATCTTGTCAAGCAGAAGCCAAAAAAGATGGAGGATACCTACGATCCGACCGACCAGACTTATGCCTATTATCTTACCCTGCCCCTGTGGGATATAGAGATGCATTCTCAATCAAGGATCCGTCTGGATATTATCTTTGTCAGATGGGAACCGGAGAGGGGAATAGATCAGCTCGATGAACCCCCTGTGCATGTGATAAGTGACAGGGACTGGAGTTTCGGACCGCACAGCACAGCACAGGGTGATCCGGTTGATTATCCCGGAGTTCCTGAACTGCCCAAAGATGAGGTTGATAACAGTTATTTTCTTCAGCCGATCAATTATTACGTGACAATTTACCGCAAAGAGGAGTATGTCTGGGGCTATTCTCCATCGAAGGCAGAGCTTGCCACAAAGAAGACTCACTTTGAGCTAACCTCCCAGATTACATCTCCGATAAGTAATCCCAACGCGGATTATTACCTGTATGAGGGATCGGCAAAAACATTGACAGTAAGCGGATATGCAAATGTGACACCGGTTGATGGCAGGATCAATGATATATGGGTAAATGGCGTACGCCTTGACAACCCGTCATCGATGGTTTTCTGGAATGAGGCGAACAAGAACTACGATTTCAATATTCCTGTGCCTGTAAAGAACGGCAGGAATCTGGTTGACGTAACACTTTTCGCGGGACCATCAACGGATTGTGAAGAGTGTTTCGGGTGTGCTGTGACAAATCACAGTTTTTACATTGAGGCGCCTTTTATCCAGCAGTATCCATCAAACCTCTCCATCAGGGATACTGAACTCAAAGTAATAAGTGATACCGCAAAAATAGACACTACGGTTTTCCATATTATCGTGACAGATAAAAACGGGAACCAGAACCGCGGTGCAAAAGATACTCTCTGGGTATCTGTTTACAATCCGATCAACGGTGATTCCCTTGTTGTGAGGGTAGTTGAAACCGCTGATTCGTCGAATGTCTTCCAGACCGAGGTGCCCATATCGGTAGTCAGCCTGGATGTATCGCAGAGAGGGCCGAATCAGATTTCAATGACCGGGGGAGACAGGATAAAGATCACCTATATCGATCCCACGGACCCGTCAGATTCATCGACGGCATTTCTCGCGAGCAAGGCCACATTCCCGGTTGCTGTCAGCGGGAGAATCTTTGATGTAAACGGGGACGGTGCAGTTGATGAGATGGAAGTGGTGTACTCGACAGCAATAAAGGAGCTTCCGGATTCCTTTGAGGTTTTCTTCCCCAATTCATCCACCGGCAGAATAGTAAAGATGCCGGCGGATTCAATGTCAATTGTATCCGACAATACTGTCCGTGCTTATTTCCGTCCAAACTTCCAGCAGGGGATTACAGGCTTTTCATCGGGGATGGCCGGGCAGGGGAACTCATTTATCACCCATGGCGGTGCAGTACGCAAGTCCAATTTCCCGCTTCATGATGCGGCAGGACCGGTTCTTACCGGCACGGTTACTCTTTACGAACGTGAGGGACCGGGAGATGATACTCTTGTAATTTCGGTTTCGGAGGCAGTAACGAGTCTGATCGGAAGTGTTCTTGTGTTAACCAAGGGATCGGGTCAATACCCGATAGCTGTAAAGGCGATAATCGGATCTGATCAGGCGACCAATACATTCACCGTACTGGCAAACGCCGGTGAGATACCGATAGCCAGGGGAGATTCGGTTTCCATAGATCCTGCAGGAACCGTAACTGATGCTACCGGCAACCATGCTCATCCGCAGAATCCACGTATCGAGATTGTTCTCAAGGAGCTGCCGCCGCGTGTGACAGGAGCGTTTTACAAGGATTTGGATCTGGACGGTAAAATTGACTATGTAGAGGTGACCTTTCATAAAGACATAAGTAAAGAAAATCTTGCCGCCGGATTATACTGGAACACAAATTCGATGGTGGTGGTGCCTCAGGACAGCATCTTTTATCCCGGAGCAGATCAGAAAGTGATAGGCATGAGGATAGAGGGGCTTCTTACCGACACTCAGATAGTAACAGGCGGGATGATGCATTTTTCGGGAGTACACAGTTCATTCCCTAACAGCAGTCTGGAGATTGGTGTGGCTGACAGTGCAGCACCGGTAATAATCTCGGCTGTCTATGCTCCGTCTGTGACTGAATCCGAATCTACTCAGGACACATTGACAGTAGAGTTTTCAGAGCCGGTTACAATCGTACCGGGAGTGCCTTTTATTCTGACCTCGAAGGAAACCGGGACGACTTACACTTTTTCGGGTGAGTTATTGAGGGAGAGCGGAAACAAGTCGCACATTTACCTGATCACGGCCATAAATGGAGCCACTTTCCCATCAAGCCGCGATTCTATCCGCATCGACCCGTCATCCGGTATGGCTGACAACAAGGGAATAGTGCAGGACAATCCGGGCAACCGGAATGCTCCTTTAAAGGTAAAGCCGCTGTCGTTTACAATAAAGATAGATGTCGGTCCAAACCCGCTGGTGCATGGAAAATCGTTTGTAGCGGATAACGGTGATTTACCTCCTGGAATCGCGGGTCTTCCCGGGATGGTGATCAGGGTTGTTCCGTTTTCACGGATAGAGACGACGGGTGATTTCAGTGGGAAAGTCGATATTTTGGATCAACTGGGAAACAGGGTTATAAGTGGAGACCTGGTGCCTGGAAGTGGGAGTGCAAGCAGCATGTACTTTCACTGGAACGGGCGTAACCGCAAGGGGAGAGATGTGGGAGTTGGGGTATATATGGCGGTTATAAGGGTTACGTTGAGGGATGGTGAGACGCAGACTACGAGGATGTATTTGGGGGTGAAGAGATAGTTTTTGGCAGTTTTGGCTGTGGCATTAATGCCACAGCCATTGAAGAAAAGCCCGTTTAAACGGGCTTTTTTTTTGCTAGGGGCTGGCATTTATGCCGCCCAAAAATGTGGTTTTTTGCTAGGGGCCAACATTCCATCAAAAAAACCCTCAATTTCCATTTTCCCAAAACGAAATCGGTTTTCAGTCTTTTTTCTCAATTTGGAAAAACCATTTTTAAATTCAGATTAGTTCCGGATTAGAGGTTGCCCTCAGGAGCGATAAGTCCCCTCAGGATTTTCCTTCTGTTCATTTTAACCACCTTCTCAATGAAGACTTAAAATATGCCAGTTACCATTTCTCATCCTGCGTTGTCTGTTCCTATGAGGCGTTTCGGCCTGTTTACATCCGCCCTGGTTCTGGGAAGCATGATTCCTGATTTTGAGTTTTTTCTGCGGCTTTCAGATGGAAAAGCGATAGGACATACCATTCCGGGGGTTTTTATCTTCTGTCTCCCGGTGGGACTGATTTCGCTTTTTGTCTTCCATAAACTGATCAAATTTCCCCTTTTGTCATTAATTCCGCACAATCATCAGGTAAGACTATTCCCTGTCGCACAGAGATTCAGGTTTTTTCCATTGAGCAACTTTATCAGAATTGTTCTCTCACTTGTGCTCGGGGCTTTTTCCCATCTTTTGTGGGACAGTTTGACTCATCATGATGGATGGATAGTGCAGATGTTTCCTGTATTAAACAGTCCCGTATTTGTTTTTCCTCAGGGGACAATGAGAGTCTACTATATCCTGCAGTATGCCGGTTCATTGGCCGGTATTGTTATAATGGTTTACTGGTATCTTAAATGGTACTGGCAGGCAGAACCGCTGAGACACATTATTCCTCACAGATTCAAATTCGCGAAAAAGCTTGCCATTGGCATTGGAATAGGCGGCTTTACAGTGTCCGGAGGGTTTGGGTATGGTTTTTTTACGGTTCCTCATTTGAACACGGTAGAGATGGTAAAAAAGTTTATTACTCACACCTCGATGGCATCAATGAGCAGCTTCATGGTGGCACTTCTTACATTTGGGATCTTGTGGCACTATTTTATTCCTCACCACAAGAGAACAAAAAAGGCCCACGGGAATGAACTGAACCTTCGGCAGAAAGTTTCCCCTGTAAGTCAGTAGAACCATATCAGCTCTTTCAGTTAGGCTTTTCCTTCATTTTAAATCCCTGAAAAAATGGTAAGAAAATTGCTTCATCTTCATGGCTGCAGGCCAGTAATTCTCATTCTGGGAAAGGATAAGTATTATGAGGATAAAGCATTTTGCTGTTTCAGTTTTTCCGGCTGCAATGGTTTTATTCTTGTTTTGCGGGGATTATCCATCCAGCCCGGAATCTAAAAATGGATCGTTGGTGATCAGAGCCCAGATTCTGCAAAGCAATCTTGCCAAAGCATCGGAATCGATGCTGACTACCTATGACAGCGTGGTGGTAGTAGTCAGCGCGTCTGACATAGGTACAATGCGGAGGAGCAAAAAGATCACTTCGGGAGAATTTCTCTTTACGGATACGTTTCCGGGTATCCCATCCGGAAGTAACCGGAAAATCACAGTTACCACTGTAGATAAGAGCGGATTTACGGTGCATGTAGATTCTGTGGGTTCCAGGACTGTGCGGATATATCCGGGATCGGTTTCAGATGTAAACGCTGTCCTTGTCCCGGCGGTGGGCTCGATCTATTTACAAATAGCTGGTATTCCGACATCGGTGGATTCCATTTTCGCATCTTTTGTCTCAAAAGACACAAGCTGGGTAGTGCATACTGGCAGAAATACGAGAGTTTTCATCAGCATAGATAAAATTCCCAACAAAACCAAAGGCACACTCTACGTATCCGGGGTAGGGCCCGGGGGTGATACTATTTACACCGCATCGAGGGATCTGACATTCAATGCTCTTTCAAACAGTTCTGTTACTCTTGAATTCAAAGGCCTTCCGGGAAATCTTTCCCTCAATCTTTCGATTTATGATCCCGGAATAACTTTAGTATCTGGAAGTATGGATGGATTAAATATCGCGGATACGGAAAGCGGTATTCTATTTATAACCGAGTTAATGTACAAAGTTGATAAAGCAGAATATGTGGAAATTTACAATCCAGGAACAGATTCGCTTTTTCTCGATACACTTTTGGTAGTGCTTGATAAAACAATAAATACAATTACAGATGTGGAGATAGAAGGAAAAGGTTTTTATGTGTTTGGAAGAGGAGATGGCTCCTGGATTGATCAGTCAAATTCATTTCTTAACCTGTCAGCATCCGGTAACTGGATCGCATTACTGAGCAAAGACTCTACTGTGATTGATCAGGTGATCTTTACCGGTGAATCCAACAAAATAGAATGGCCGGTAGTAAAGGACAGCAGATCAATTGAGCTTGTCAATAAGTCATACGATGCCCTTTCTAATAATTTCGGAAGAAACTGGCGGGAATGTCCTGTTTTTTATGATTCAGCGGGGTGGTATGGGACACCAGGGTTTAAGGTGGAATAAACCTCTGATTATGAGAAGATTTCTCCTCAAAGATTCGTCGAAATGACAAACTAGTCGTCTGATGAAGAGGCACTTCGATCTAATCAGGGAGCAGAAAAGGTTACTCTGGCGTAGATATAAGCGATAGATTCACTTAATACCGATCTTACTCCCTCGCTGAACATCCACCATCGGGATGGATCGTAATCGCGGTTTTCGGTGGAGATCACTCCTACTCTGAATTTTTTGCCTAATGCTTTACGAAAAAGATAAGCTGATCTGCGGGAGTGCACACTGAATGAGAAAAGATCTATGACACAGGAATCTTTATCGAGAAGAAAATCCTTGACTGTGAGCGCGGACTGCCAGGTACGATCTTTCCTGGTGTGCGGCGAGGGAAGAGAAATAATCTGCTTTTCTGGAATACCAAGCTCTTTCAATGTGGCTGCTGCCAGTTCGGCAAGAGTATTATATTCCCTTAAATAAGAACCCTGCTTAAGTGGGCCCCCTGTGGAAATAAGCATTCTGTAATCACCCTCCCTGAAAACCCTTGCAGCTTCCTCCAGACAATAGTCAGGAATCCATCCCTCAACTATCAGAATACTTCCTCCCAGAGGTCTGTTTACTGAAAGGAAATTATGCACATTCAGGAAAAAAACACAACCAGTAGTCAGAACAACAGAAACAAACAGTACCCATCCGGTAAGTGTGGGGACTCTGCACTGAGTTTTTTTAAGGAGTTTAGGAAATTTCATACCATGATTTGTTTGATTAGATACTGACTTTGATTCGCATGATTAAAGGATTACCTGTTTTGATATTGATACCGATGCCAATTCCGATACCGACCCCGAGCCGGAGAAGACAGTTTCCTTGTTTAAACGTCAAATATTGTATATTAGTTCTGTATCTACTTCTCAAAAAATTTCCTTTTCCGGTTCAATAACAGAACGGCTTATCTCATAATGTTAAAACTACTCTCTGTAATCCCTGTCTGTGCGGTTTTTGTACTTAGTTCAAGTCCGGCGAAAACTTTACACTATGTTGCCGATTCCAACATCCTGAATGACACATCACTTACCATATTGTATCTCCCCCTTAAATCGATCAAATCGGAATATATCGATAATACATCATTAAAACCGGAAGTGGAATACAGTGATTCTTTTTACATCGAAGCTGCAAACGCGCTTGTGCTTTTTGAGCTTTCCAGGATATTTAAAGTAACTGATCAGCATCCGGATTCCACAGGAAACAAAAAAGTGCCGCAAATAGAGGAATACTGGTCAAATCTGGTGAAAAGTGAAACATCAAAGGATACGATCAGTGAACTGATTGCCGGCATAGCGAAGGAGTTCAATTCGGATCTGGTCGCGGTTCCATACAGTTGCTCCATAAAACACAGCGCAGTGAGGCAGAAAGGGTGGAGAGGCGGAAAATATGAGGGATCGTATGTGCGTCCTGTCACATATTCGGCAAATGCGCAATTTCATGTCCAAATATGGAGCAAGGATGGAAAATTGCTTTACGAAAAGATAGGTCTGGGGGCTACAGGAAGGCCGATTTTTTATTCGATGTTTAAGAAAAGGACCCCGGATGCTTCATCACCGACATTTGCCAGGAAACTCTTCGCTCCGCCGCTGGCAAAAGCCCTCAAAGAGGCAATCCGAAAATCTCTGGAAGTGAGATGAGTTTTCAGTTGTTTTGGCTTGTCAATTAACAACTGAATTCTGATAAACTTTCCAGGTGCTCCTTATCAGCGTTTCGGCATCACTGTACTTCGCCACCCATCCAAGGAGTTTCCGGGCCAGTTGTGAGGAAGCGACGAGTTTGGCCGGATCACCGGGTCTCCTGGGAGCAATTCTTGACGGAATCTCTCTGCCTGTGACCTCTCTGGCCTTTTCCACCATCGTCTTTACACTGATACCGTTTTCGCTTCCCAGGTTCACCATAATGCTCGAATTTTCATTGGAGATATAATCAAGTGCTCTGATATGCGCATCGGCCAGATCACTTACATGTACATAATCCCTTATGCAGGTCCCATCAGGAGTATCATAGTCATCGCCGAAAATTGCCAGCTCAGATCTTACCCCTGATGCGGCTTCCATGACCACGGGAAGGAGATTTTCCGGTTTTATCTCCAGCCCCGTGATTCTTCCCTCGATATCGTATCCGGCTGCATTGAAATAGCGTAGAGCGGCATAGCGGAGGCCCTTGAGACGGTCGTACCAGTGAAGAATCCGCTCGATTTCCAGTTTTGTAAATCCGTAGTAGTTTGCTGGATTTGCCGGATGATTCTCGTCAACTGGAAGGTACTTCGGTTCACCGTAAACAGCCGCTGATGAGGAAAAGACGATGTACTTTACACCTGAGCTTACAGCCGCGTTCAAAAGGTTTATGGTTCCGGTGATGTTGTTGAGAGAATACTTTTCCGGCGCGATCATCGATTCCCCGGCAGCCTTGAACGCCGCAAGATGAATTATGGCATCACAACCTTTATCCATGGCATAACGCACCCTGGCGTAATCGAGTATGTCACCCTCGATAAAATGGGTGTCCGGAAAAAGATTCTCGTTACGTCCGGTTGACATGTTATCAAATACTGTGACACTATGCCCTTTATCAATAAGAGCCCTGACAACGTGGCTGCCGATATACCCGGCGCCTCCGAAAGCCAGAATATTCATTTTTTCCCCTTCAAGGCAGCAAGAAGAGCGCTGCCGAATTCAGTAGATGCCTTCTTTTCCTGCAGCACTTTTTCCTGAGAGTCAAGGTACTTTGAAACCTCTTTATTGTTGTTCACTGTTTCGGTGACCCCAAAGGAGAGTGAGATACGACGGTTTTCGGTATCTATAGACTCCACTGTCACAGTGATAACATCTCCCTCTTTCAAGGAATCTTTTTTATCTTTGGAGATATTGCCGAAAACAAGAAGGGCGGTGACTCCCTGGTCAAGATCCACAAAGTATCCGTACCTGCTTTTTTTGACGACTGTCCCGGATACCTCGGATCCAACAGGGAAACGGCTTTCCACATCACGCCACGGATCATTGGAAACATCCTTGAGACTCAGAGAGATTGTCTTTTTGTTTTCGTCAATGCCGAGGATATTGACATTCACCAGATTTCCCTCCTGAACAACTTCGGAAGGATGATGGATTCTTTTTCCCCAGGACATCTCGGAGATATGCACCAGCCCCTCAACACCAGGGATAAGTTCAACAAATGCACCGAAATTGGTGATTCTTGTTACCTTGCCCTGCACAGACTGGCCGGGTGAAAATTTAGAACCGACAGATTTCCAGGGATCATCAAGGACCTGCTTGATAGAAAGAGAGATTCTGGAGTTGCGCAGCGGTTCCTTTTTCTCTACTTTCAATACCACCACATCGATATCCTGACCCACCGAGAAGAGCTCATCGAGCTTCTCTGCCCTCTCCCATGAGACCTCGGAGATATGTACCAGTCCCTCGATATTGTTCAAATCAACGAAAAGCCCGAACTCGGTAATTTTTGTTATCTTGCCTCTGAGGACCGTGTGATTGACTACCGCATCCTGTAAAGCATCAAATCTTGAACTGAGATCCTGCTCCAGAAGAGGGATTCGGCTGACGACTATATTTCTTCCTCCCTCGGTAATTCTGGTTATTACAAAATCCATAGTTTTGCCAAGGTAGGAGTTGATATCCTCTGTAAATTTGATATTGATCTGAGAAACCGGGCAAAATGCCCTGTTACCCATGATTTTTACATTCAGACCGCCCTTGTTGATTCCGGTGACTTTTCCCTGTACAGGGACACGGCTGTTCATGGCCTCGATCAGTTCAGACACAGGCACAGACTGGCCTCCCATGCTCTTGCTCATGATGATTTCATCAGCCCTGTCTGATACCACAAATGCGCTTATTTTATCTCCGACTTTTACAGACAACTCACCGTTTTCTCCGCTCAATTCAGTGACTTTCATGAGTGCTTCGTTTTTAGCTCCGATATCGATAAAGACGTATTCGCTTCCGATGCGGGTGACTTTTCCGGTCACTTTCAGTCCGGGGGTGATATCTGTGCGTACTTTCTTGTCGTATTGTTCGATCATTTTCAGCAGTTGGTCTGATGCCTGATCGTTGCCTGACTGCTCATCGAAAAAATCATCTCTTTCCTTGTTCATCTGGAAAACTCCTGAGATTGTCGCCCTGAGAAAAAGGCGTTCTGATGTGAAATTTTTGTCATTACAGAAAATAATTCAAGACCTTGCAGAGCATGTATGCGAATAGTTGGGGGAAATATTGTTTTGGGGGGATTGGATTATCGGGGGCGTAATCGGCGGCATCAATCGGCGGCATAAATGCCACCGCTAGCCAAGGGAAGCCCGTTAGAAACGGGCTTCCTCATACCCCGATTTCATCGGGTTTTATGTTTCGTGGAGGTGTCATTGATGATACCGACCGACCCCCCGGCGGCATAAATGTCCGCCTCTAGCCAAAAAAAGCCCGTTAGAAACGGGCTTTTTCACCCCGATTTCATCGGGGTTCTCATGAATAGAGGCGTCATTAATGACGCCGACCCTATGACGCCTCCCTATACTCCTGCGCCCTGAAAAGCTTCCCGCAGGTGTCATCATCCAATAGCACCGGTACCAGCGCACCCGGAATCACAGATTCCACGGGATTGGGAGCATTTGGCCCTCCCAGGTCGGTCCGGAGCCATCCCGGGTCCAGAAGATTCATCAGTACCCCTGTGCTGCTCAGATGCTTTGCCATGTCCGTCACATATTTATCCAGGGCAGCTTTCGATGCGGCGTAGGGCATAAGCTGAGGCTCATCCTTGATTCCTGATGTCACATTGACAACACGGCCGAATCCTCTTTTAATCATCGACGGGATAATGAGATTACAGAGCATGATCGGGGCAATTGTATTAACAGTGAAACTTCTTATATAATCGGTCTCTTCAGTGATAAAATAGTCGGTACGGTACTGGGTCATGATTGCTGCGTTGTTGAAGAGAATATCGAGTCCACCGGATAGTTTTTCCGCCTCCTCGGCAAGTTTTCTGACTGTCTTTGTTTCGACAAGTTCAGCCTGCACCTGGAAGACCTTTACATTCCGGGAGGAGATCTCTTCGGCGAGCTTTTCAGTATGGGAAAGATTCCTGCTGTGGATAATGAGATTACATCCCTTTTCAGCAAGCGCAATTGACACCTGCTTTCCTATTCCTCTGCTTGCACCTGTGACAAGTGCCCATTTACCCTTGATATCAATCATTTTTTCTCCTTGAAGGCATTAATTGATCTTCTTCACCGTAATTTTTCCAGTATTCATCCTTTATCAGTATTTTCCCGCCTTCCCACACCATCATGCCGCTTGATTTGAGATTCGCAAGGATGCGGGAGAGGGTTTCCGGGGTGGCCCCTATCGCAGCGGCCATCTCTTTCTTTGACATCCCGGGAGTGATCTGATTTTTCATCCCGTATTGATCCTTCAGGAAAAGATAGAACCTGTGCTCCACTGAATGCGACTGAAAATGCATCAGACGCTCGGTCAGATAGCGCTGCTTGTGCATCAGAAGGACAATAAAGTCGTTTCTGAATGATTGATCATTGAGAAGACAGTGGAATTGATGTTTCGGGAGGGCAAAAACGGTGCTGTCCTTTACAGCAGTCGCGGTTACCGGATATTGATCCTTTTCAAAAAGAATCACCTCACCGAAAACTTCTCCCGGATGGATCATCTTTACAACTACCTCTTTGGTATCAGGCCCGGATTTCACCAACTGGATACTTCCGTGCCCCATGAGATAGAGAGCAAAACCCTTGTCCCCCTCATGAAAAAGAGTCTCTCCCTTCTGAAGCCGTTTCGGGATAGCGATTTCAGCGAGCATCTTTTTGCTCCTCTCGGAAAGGCCTCCGAAAAGCTCGGTAAAATCCAGCATTCTGAGCATGTCCATGGTGTGTATGATTTACCTTTCGCTTCGGTTCGATTCGGGATAAGATTAGGTTTTAAACAAAATAATTCGGTTTTTGGGGTTGGAACATTAATTGTAATGTAATGATAATGATATAGAATAAATATCAAAATAATTGATAGTCATATATAAAAAGCATCAAAAAAAAGGTAGGGGCCGTATTCCTGGCCCCTAAAACCCCCGCTGAAGGTGACGAATCATTATCCATGCCGGAAGACCGTCATGGGTAGGACTTGCTACGTGACTGTTGTTAATTACAAGCAACATTTTTGCCTCTACGCCGTTCCTGCGTCAAGACTCCGTTTCCCCATAGCATCTGATTTGCAGCACCGATTGTAAAACCACAAATCTCCGTTTCGGGGTCGGTATCGGAATCGATCCTTTTCTAAATCCTTCTTAATCAGCTTAATCATAGTTCAAGACATTTCTTAAAATTAAAACTATTTCGCCCCTTCAGGGCTGCATTGTTATATGCAGAAGGCGGGAATTAATGTGAAAAAAATCTCATTTTCTTGATTTACATCAAGAAAGGTTCCCCGCAAAAAACGCATATTAAATAGTGAGAGGTGAAAGAAAAAGGGAGGAAACGATGAAACGCAGCATTATCAGTATCGATGAAGAAAAGTGTAACGGATGTGGGTTATGTATTCCGAATTGTCCCGAGGGGGCGATTCAGATAATCGACAACAAGGCAAGACTGGTCAGTGATATCATGTGTGATGGTCTGGGGGCGTGTCTGGGGCACTGTCCTCAGGGCGCGATCACTGTAGTAGAGAGGGAAGCTGAAATTTACGATGAGAGAAAAGTCATGGAAAATATAGTCAAGCAGGGCGAAAATACCATCGCTGCTCATCTGGAACATCTCAAAAGCCACAACCAGGAGCAGTATTACAATGAAGCGGTCGCTTTTCTGAAGGAAAACGGCTTGCCTGTACCCGATGCGGGCACAGAGAAGAAAGAGACCCATGGTGGCGGATGTCCCGGTTCGAGGACAATCACTTTCCAGAATACTGTCAGTGGGGATACTACAGACAGCGAATCGTATTTGACCCACTGGCCTGTACAATTGCATCTGATTTCGCCAAATGCTCCTCATTACAGGGGATCGGATCTTCTCCTGGCGGCAGATTGCACGGCTTTTGCATCTGGAGGTTTCCACCGGGATTTCCTCAAGGGTAAAACCCTGGCCATAGCATGTCCGAAGCTCGATGAGGGGCAGGAGATATACTTCGATAAGATAAAGGCGCTGGTCGATGATGCGAAAATCAACACCTTGACAGTGGTTACAATGCAGGTGCCCTGCTGTGGAGGACTTCTCAATCTCGCGAAGCAGGCAGTGATGGCGGCGAAGAGAAAGGTTCCGGTAAAAAGTATCGTGATAAGTCTCAGGGGAGAAGTGCTTAAGGAGGAATGGGTTTAGGAGTACAGGAGCACAGAATCCCTTTTGGGGGATCTGGAGGCTCCAGGTTCTTGATAGTAAACAAACGCATTTGTCTGAAAAATCTAAATCAGAAGGAGGTAGGAGATGAGCACAAAGGGACCGGGAAAAGTCGATCCGCAGTTGATCGCAAAGCCATTCAAATATGCTGATCTTGTCAATTATAATCCGGGTGCTGTTGTAAGCCGTACAATTATCGACAGCAAAGAGGGAACGGTTACAGTCTTCGCGTTTGACGGAGGACAGAGGCTCAGTACCCACTCAGCTCCATTCGATGCACTCCTGGAGGTAATCGACGGATACGGTGTGATAACTATCGAGGATACCGAGTACAGGGTTGAGACCGGGCAGCAGATTATCATGCCGGCGAATAAACCTCATGCGGTTGACGCGCCTGAGAAATTCAAGATGGTTCTGATTATGATCAGATCAGGACAACAATTATAGGGTTCATTAAACTTGTAAAGAGATGATAAGTGGGAGGTCTCCCCCTGTCTCCAGCCCGCAGAGGACTGCGGTCTTCCGCCACCCCCTCTGTGTTGACATAGTGTAGTGCC
>JAAYIG010000208.1 GCA_012523595.1 Fibrobacter sp. | reverse complement strand
TCGCCATAAATTGAAAACATCAATAAGCATGCCAGCAAATCCTCAAAAACGCCCGAATTAAATTGTTAAAATTTTTTGAATACAATTGATGTGCAAAATGTTACAATTATATGTGATTTGTACCACAGAGCTCATCCATCGGAGTTTTTCGAGTGAAGGCCATAAACATCGATTCCCTTTCCCCGGGACAGGTGACCGCAACAGAGTACTTCAGCTCCTCCGGAGACCTGCTGATAGGAAAAAACGTTTTCCTTACCGAACGTCATATCGACATACTCAAAAGAAGAAACATTTTTGAGTTGTATATAAGGGACAAAGATACAGAGCTAAAGAAACTGCTGGATACAAAATTCGAAGAAGTACAGAGATTATCGTATGGGGAAGATGAAGACCTGTCGGGACGACTTTTCCCTGAGATCAAATCAGGCGAAGAGGGATTCAGGCAGCTCCTTCAGAATGAATCAGCATCTCTCCTTGACAATGCTTTAGATCAGGATCAGGTAAGCGATGTCCCCTCAGGTCCCGAGATGAAGGCATCGATGAAGCAGCACTATCTTGCCGATCGTCCGGAAGATTATAAAAAAGAGGTGAAACTTACCTATTCGGAGGCTTTAAAACAGGTAAAGATAATCCTCAACAAACTTGCCAACGGTGAAAAGGTAGATTCCGGCAGGATCCGCGCCATAATAGATCTCTTCATTGACACATTCCTTAACGACCGCAACATTATTCTCGCTTTGTCGAGCTGTAAACCCGAAAAAAACGACCCCATTTACTATCATACTCTCAATGTCTGTCTGATTGCCATGAACATTGCGGCAGCATCAGGCTTTAATGAGAACCAGGTAATCGACATTGGAGTCGGAGCTCTGCTGCACGATGTGGGAATGCTGCTTGTGCCTCCAAAAATCCGCTTCAAAAAGGGCAGATTAACAAATGATGAATGGTACGAGGTAAGAAAACATCCATTGACCGGCCTGAGCATGATCGAAAGATTTATGACAGTCTCCGATTCGGTAAAATTTATCGCCTACCAGGCCCATGAAAGGGAGAACGGTAAAGGCTACACCAAACAGCGCAGAGGCCGCTTTATTCACAACTATGCTAAAATCACCCAGGTCGCCGATATTTTCGAAGCCCTGTGTTCTCCCCGGCCCTACAGAAATGCCCTGGTCCCCTACAAGGGAGTGGAAATGCTGATAAAGATGTCAAAACAAGGTCTGGTCAGCGCCGAATATGTCAGATCATTTCTCTCCTATTCCTCAATCTTCCCTATCGGCAGTATAGTGGAACTCTGTGACGGACGGGTGGCAAGAATTATTTCAGCAAATAAAAAACTGGACAGACCAGTTATCTCGGTCCTTCAGGAAAGCAACGGATCTCGATTGGAAAAGAATAAGATCTACCAGGTCGATCTCAGCATTGATCGTGAACTTCAGGTGGTAAGATCATTGCCTTTCGATTCTGTCAATCTGGATATAATGGATGGATTCTGAGAAATTTCCTGTTTAATACAACTGTCTTCCCATTTCTCAGAACAGTCTCCCCTCTGATCCTATTTAGAATGTCTCTTGACAAAATCATCACAGGCCAGCCTCAATCCCTCCCTCATGGAAATTCGAGGTTTCCACCCCAGCGAATTGAGCTTTGAGCAGTCAAGCAGTTTCCTGGGAGTGCCATCAGGTTTGCTCGTATCAAATCTTACCTCACCCTCGTATCCCACAGTCTCTTTGACCAGTCTGGCAAGATTCTTGATCGATATCTCTTCCCCTGATCCAATATTGATGATCTCATCGTCATCATAGCTCTGCATCAGAAATATACACGCATCTGCCAGATCATCAGAATAAAGAAATTCCCGAAGCACAGAGCCGGTACCCCAGATTGTGACATAAGGAGCCTTGTTCATTTTGGCCTCGTGAAAACGTCTTATCAGGGCTGGAAGGACATGGGAGTTTTCCGGATGGTAATTGTCATTTGGCCCATAGAGGTTTGTTGGCATGACACTGATAAAATTGGTACCGTACTGACGGTTATAGCTTTGACACATGATAATACCCGCTATTTTTGCCAAAGCATAGGCCTTGTTGGTCTCTTCAAGAGGCCCGGAAAGGAGCTCGCTCTCCCTTATCGGCTGAGGCGCGAACTTGGGGTAAATACAGGAAGAACCAAGGAAGAGAAGCTTTTTAGTGCCATATTTCCAGGCTGAATTGACAATGTTGCACTGAATCTGCATATTGCTGAAGGCAAACTCGGCCGGATAAGTGTTGTTGGCATAAATTCCACCCACCTTGGCTGCAGCAAGAAATACATACTCCGGCCTCTCCTCTTTAAAAAACTTCTCTACTGCCGCCTGATTGGTCAGATCGAGTTCAGAATGGCTCCGCCTCAGGATATTATTATACCCCATTGAACTAAGGGCTCTGTCAATTGCAGATCCCACAAGACCCTTATGTCCCGTAATAAAAATTGATGATTTTGTATCCATTTTTCTCCGCCAATGTCAGAAGCAAGCAATAATTCTAAGATACTTTCGTGCGTACTATTTATGGAAGGCTTTTTAAGGAAGGGAAATATGAAAACAGTACAGATATCAGACAAGGAAAACATAGTTTTAAAGGATGTACTTGAAAGCACGGTTTCCGATCTTAGGGCTGAGATCGCACAGACCGACAGTCCGTTTTTCAAGGATCAACTGAGGGAGAAAAAAGAGACCCTGCTGCATATTCTAAAGGAACTGGAAGAGTAGTTAACTTCAGATATGACCCGTAAAAATTTTTAAAGGAAATAAAAAGAACGTATTTTGAACTCGGATTCGATTTCAAGCGCTTCAGTTTCTGAATAACACAAGCAGATCAGCTTATCGGGAAAGATGCTCTGCAGATCAAAATCACCACAGTGCCTGTACTCATCCTCAATTGTCCAGAAACCCGATTTCCCGGCAGAGTGATGAATCCACCTTTCATCGCACGGAGCCTTTCCCGGTTTGTCAAAATATTTTACCCTGACAATTCCGCACTGAAGAGCTGCCTGCTTTTCGATACCTATTCCATAGGGTTCAAAAGACATCTCCCTATATCGTGAACGCCATCTAATGAGAGGGGCAAATTCAGCAGGAGAAGCACCTGTGAAGGAAACCACAGCCACCCCTGAGGGCATATGCCTTGAAGATGCATATATCTTTCTCTGGGAAAGGATGTTTTTCAGTGTTGCAAAAGCACTTCCGGGGAAACTCCTGGAAGTAAACACAGATTCATAGTAATCATAGCGAAGCTGACCGGGCCAGGGGCCCTCCGATGCACGGGTCCAGTGATAAAGATATTCTTTTCCGATACCAAATGCACTCCCGGAAAATAATCCCTTCAAATCATATTTCAGTTTTTCTTCCCTTTTCTGATACCTGATCTCAAAGCGCCTCTCAACAGCCATTCCCCTGCTCTGCATCTCCTCCAGCAGGGAGTCCATATTTCCGCCTTTACGAATTGACACTGGAATCAGCAGATCCGCTTCACTGGCTATAATCCTGTCCCTTTCACCGCAAATTTCACTTTTGTCTTTCCCCTGCCCCGGAAGGTAAACGAACTCTGCCTTATTGTCAAGTCTGAACTGGCCTCTGACCCATTGAGATCTCTCCCTGAAGTCATCCTCACTATCTGCCATCAAAAAGATTCTGCAGCTCACACCATACCTGTTCCCCAGAAACAAAACCATCTCCCAGGTCTTCACTCCAATCGAAGTCAGGAGAGTATAGCCGTTTTTCCCGGCCCAAAGCACTGCTTCTGATGCAGCTTTAAGCCACGGAGATTCCGAGTTTACCCTGAGAGGCTGACGAGAGATCATGATTGCAGCGGTTTTCATAGTACTCTTCGTTTGCTCCCTGGTTCGGAGTCGGTATCGACATAGGCATCGGTATCGATACACCATAAGCCGGATCAATCCTGACCAATGCTTAACTGATAATGAGAAGATGTACTTGATTTTATCCAGAGAAAGAGATTATTTGACTTCTTATATGGCAAATAATTCGATACCGATGCCGAAACCATCCCATGTTTTACAAAATGTACTGGACATGACCAGGCACACTTATACTTCGATATTCCAGAATCTCTGAATGAAATAACCAATCAGAAAAGTGATCATCGCCACAGCGACACTGATACCAGCCATCTCGGCAAATTTTCTGGAAAAGGAGAGGTCATGAGTTACCGAGATGTAATATGTAAAGCAGGCAATTATCATCAACACTGTGACAAGAGTCAGTCCAAGAGCGACAACAGTATTTGTAAGCAACAAAAAAGGAAGGATAAGAACAAAAACCGTTGCCACATAAGCTGTTCCGGTTACAACAGAAGCTCTAACCGGATTCTTTACACTCGTTTTTTCCGATTTGGTAGAGAGATACTCCGATGCTGCCATCGAGAGAGAAGCAGCTATCCCGGTAATAAGTCCCGCAACAGCAACCAGTCTGGAATTGCGCAATGACAGAGACAATCCGGCAAGTGTACCTGTAAGCTCAACAAGAGCATCATTTAGACCAAGAACAACTGAACCGATATAATGGAGCCTCTCTTCATTGATCATACCGATGAGTTTCTGCTCATGCGCGTTCTCATCTGCCTCTATTTCACTGGCCTCAGGAATCTCTCTGGCTATCTCCTGGTAATTGACCTGGGCACCCTGCTCCTTGTGTTCCATGAGCTTGATTGTAAATGTCAGGCCCAGTACTCTGGATATCACATAATAAATCATGACCAGAAAACCCGAATGCCTCACAGCAATACCGGTCTGCTTTTCCCAGAACTTGTAATGCCGCAGCTCGTCCTCGGCAATCTCATTTAAAATCGCCCGGTTTTCCGGATTCTTTTCGTGCTCAGCCAGTTTTTTATAGGTGTAATATTCGGTAAGCTCAGTACGCTGAACCTCTATCAGCTTTTTTTTCAGCTCTTCAACCATTTACTTTTCCTGTCAGAGAGAATAAAATCATTAGAGATGTAATAAATGTCTTCAAAAATTAATTTACGCATACCCCGGAAACACACGGCCGTAATTTATTCTCTTCACTTCCGTATTATTTGATATACACGGATATCTCTATGCAGCCAGAAAAAACCACTCAGATTCTCGAACAGATCAATCGTTTTCCGGAAAACCCGGGCGTTTACATAATGAAAAACGCCGATAACATACCATTGTATATAGGAAAAGCGATCAATCTTAAAAACCGGGTCAAATCCTATTTTTTCGATTCACACGAGGACAGAATCCATATCCCGGTTATGCTTCAGAAGGTGGATCATATAGAGTGGATAGCAACCCATAATGAAACCGAAGCCCTGATCCTCGAAGCGAATCTGATAAGAAAGCATAAACCTCAGTATAACGTAGAGCTCAGAGATGACAAACATTATCCCTATCTGAAGATCACAGTCCAGGAACCTTTTCCAAGGCTTCTTATAGTCAGAAGAGTAGAAAAGGACGGAGCCAAGTATTTCGGGCCCTATACAGATGTAAAATCAATGAGAAGGCTTGCCGCTTTTGCAAAGAAGATTTTCAAACTTCGGGACTGCAACAAAAATCTCCCCCTTTCAAAAGAGATCCGTCCCTGTATCAACTACTCAATGAAAAGATGCTCAGGCCCATGTGCGAACAAGATCTCAGAAGAAAAATACAGATCAAACATTTCAGATCTGGTCCGTTTTCTCTCAGGAAAACGGAACGACCTGATCAACGATCTTCAACACCGCATGGAGAAAGCCTCCGAGGAACTGAGGTTTGAGGATGCAGCCGCACTCAGGGACCAGATTCAGCTTATCCGCGACGCATCGAGGCTTCAGCAGGTAGACCTGAAACTCGCCGATGTCGATTGCGATGTCTTCGGGCTTGCCGAGGGTGACCGCAATAACTGCCTTACGATTCTCAATTTCCGTGAGGGCCTGCTGATGTCATCCAGAAACTTTCTTCTGAAACGCACCACCTGGGATCTCTCCAGATCCAATCACGACAATATCCTGCTGCAGTATTACATGTCCTCTGAAGAAACCCCGCCCGAAGAAATACTTATCCCTGAAGGTACCGGGTTCAATACTGAAGTGCTTCAGCAGTGGCTTAACACTCAGTTCTCCTCCAGAATCAAAATTTCGACTCCTCAAAAGGGCCACAAGAGGCTTCTGGTCACGATGGCAGAGAAAAACGCCCGTTT
>JAAYIG010000207.1 GCA_012523595.1 Fibrobacter sp. | reverse complement strand
GATGCAAGCACCGCTACGGCAACTGATGCCGGAGGAGGCCAGTATGTCAATTTCACCAGAACCGGTGCTTTCATTGAACTGCTGGTTGATGTGCAGTCCGGAGATTCGACAACTCTTTCCTACCGTATCTCATCAAGTGCTGCAGCAGTGCTTAAACTGCGTGAAATGCGCACTAACACCCTTATAGATTCAGTTTCGTTTCCTGGTGCAGGATTCGGTCAGAACTGGAGAACGGTAACCGGGAACAAGATTGCACTTACCACCGGAAAGCAGGTGTGGAGAATGGAATCATCAAACGGCAGTTTCTTTCTGAACTGGTTCCGCTCCGAGCGTCTCTTTACTCTCACAGTGGTAAACGGTACCGGAAGCGGCTCTTATACTGCGGGGCAGAATGTTTCAATTGAAGCCAGGGCGGATGAGGACAGTTTTTTAAGATGGTCAAGTTCATCGCAGTCTGTCAATAATCCGTATTCTTCTCTCACAAGCATTACAATGGATAGTGCAGATGTCACAGTGACGGCTCATTTTTGTCCTGTACAGGTATTGCCTGGAGTCATTGAAGCAGAGAACGCTCCGTATTTGCAGAAGATCACAACAGGGAGCAGCAGTGATGAGGGGGGAGGGCTGAATTTACTGATCGGAGAAACAGGCGCGTTTGCGGAATACCTGGTTAAAGCATCTGCTGCCGGATTCTACAATCTCTCCTTCAGGGTTGCATCCTCAAATGGCGGCAGGCTTATTCTGAAAGATATGACAAAGAACAAACCTCTTGACACGATAGATATTCCCCAGACCGGAGGAACTCAGAACTGGGTAAGTGTTGAGAGCGGGTATGTTACTTTAGATACTGCTGTTGTAGTCTGGCGTATCGAATCAGTCTCAGGTACCTGCAGCCTCAACTGGTTTGCAGTGAGACCTACCGCTTCACTTCAGGTTATCAATGGAAGCGGATCAGGAGATTACGCTTCAGGAACAGTGGTGCAGATTCAGGCGGATCCGCCGCCCGAGCAGTGGAAATATTTTGCCGGTTGGACAGGTGATAATGCATCCCTGTCGGCAGTCTCCAATCCCTTACAGCTAATTACCACTGTTACCATTGGCAATTTTCCGATTATCGTGACAGCCACTTATGTGGATTCACCCACAGTGGGAATTGTCATGCCGTCTGGAACAGGCAACGCGGTAATTGTGAACGACACCTTTTTCTATGATGACGGCGGTAAATATTATGGGTATAGCAGTAATTTTTCAGGAGAGGTTACTTTCATTCCCGGAGCTGCTGGATTAAAGGTTGTCATGAATTTTGAGGTGCTCGATCTGGGTGATGGGGCAACAGATTCGCTTCTTGTCTATGCGGGAAGTGGTGAAAACAAGGCACTTCTTGGTACTTTTACGGGGAATGGGATTCCCGAGCAGATCAGTTCGAACAGTGCTGATGGCAGAATTACGGTGAGGTTTATCAGCGATGGATCTCAGGTTGGTGCAGGATGGAAAGTTCATCTGACAGCAGAGCCAATTCTGAGTGTGAAATCTTTCGGAAGAATTCCGCAGACCTTTGGTATTGCGTCCGGTTCCAACGGGATTCTGAATTTCCAGCTCCCGCAGAGTGAACATGTGGAAGTAAAGTTGTATGATATGCGCGGAAGAATGGTGGCTGTGCTTTTTGAAGGACGCAAACTTCCCGGATACTATAAGCTTGGGCTTTCTGGTGCTGATGGGTCGAAGCTGAGCAGCGGCTTTTATGCTGTAACTATGACTGCGGGGAAGTTCAGAAAAAGTGTACCGGTTTATTACAGATAAAACGATAATTCCTTTTTCAGGGTCAGCCTGAAAATCGTCATTAGCTGAAAAAAACTGGGAGGAATCTGATTGAAAACCGGATTCCTCCCTTTGTTTTCAACTTTTATATTAGATATCTGAGATCACAATTCAATTGGTTTTTCATTAATACGCTTTCACTTTTTCTTTGTAGTAAAAATCAGCACTTTCAAGGAAAAGTGAAGAAATGGGTTTAGACAAATATAAAGTTTATTTTGGACTTGAATTTCCAGAGGAGAAATTATCTTAATTCGTGTGTGATGGAACTTATGTAGTAATTGATGAATAGAAAAGCCGTCTTAGATATAAGTATGGAAAAGAAGAAAAAAGGTTATGTATATATTCTTGAATGTGCAAATAGCGTATTATACTGGAAGTACTACTAATCTTTTCCTCAGATTAAAACAGCATCAAAATGGTGAAGGGGCAAACTTTACTAAAAAGCATTTGCCTGTAAAACTGGTATATTATGAAGAATATGAAAGAATATACGAGGCTTTTTATTGAGAAAAACAGATCCAGGGTTGGAGTAGAAAGAAGAAGGAGGCTTTGATAAAAGGATTTACTGAAAAACTACACGAATTGGCTGAATGTAAAAATAAATCACACTATAAAAATAGGGACAATTCCGGTTCTTGATTGATTTGATGGTTTGCTGGAAATTTCTCTCATTGATTGACTCCATTTTTTTGTTTGTCGATCATTTTCTATATGCTTTAGATAATCTGTTCTCTTTTTCCGCTCGTTGAGCGAAGCCGAAACGAGCTCTTTTGCTTCGTTTAGTCCCCCTTCGACTTCATGGTCCCCCCTTCGGCTTCGCTCAGGGGCCAGTGTGGATCTACTTTTAAATATTGCAGGCAAACTGTAATTTATTAATCGGATATATGTGCATCCGGTTTCTCTACATCGTAGAAAAGGAAAAACTGTGAATCAGCCTGAAACAGAGAAAGTAGCTATGTTATTGGATATCATCAACTCCTCCGATAACATCGTCTTCTTCGGCGGAGCCGGTGTCTCCACCGAAAGCAATATTCCCGACTTCAGAAGTGCCAATGGGCTCTATTCTCAGCGTGCAAAGAGTCATTTTTCTCCGGAAGAGATGTTGTCCCATACCTTTTTCATGAACAATACCGAAGATTTTTTCGATTATTATAAGTCTAATCTGATTTATAAAGAGGCCAGACCCAATGATGCTCATCTGGCGTTGGCAAAACTGGAAAAGCAGGGGAAACTCAAGGCGGTTATCACGCAGAATATCGATGGGCTTCACCAGATGGCCGGCAGTAAAGAGGTTCTGGAACTGCACGGCTCGGTGCACAGGAATTATTGCATGATGTGCGGCAAATTCTATACGCTGGATTATGTGTTGGAGTCGCCGGGGGTGCCGAAGTGCGATCAGTGCGGGGAAATTGTCAAACCAGATGTTGTTCTCTATGAAGAGGGCCTGGATGCTGATATTATGGAAAAATCCGTACAGCATATCGAAAATGCAGACGTGCTGATTGTCGCCGGAACATCTCTGACAGTGTATCCTGCTGCAGGACTGGTTGTTTATTACTCCGGCAAACGCCTGGTTTTGATAAATAAGAGTCCTACCCAGTATGATCAGAAGGCCAGACTGGTTATAAACGACAGTATAGGTGAAACTTTAAAGGCTTGTATATGAGAAAGGCAGGGGTGCGAATCGGATTTCTCCTCCTGTCCAAATTTAAAATGATCCCTCCTCAAAGACTTGTCGAAATGGCAGACCGGGCTATTCTCTCCTGAATAGTCGGTTTGCAGTCTCATACAGACTTCCCGTAATAATTCTGTTTAACAGGTCCTGTCATATCCAAAAAAGACACATACTCCCGGATTGAAGCCCTTACAATCTCCCTTTGGTGGATATTTGATGATAAAGTCATTTAAAAATTGTCCTCAAAAAAGCAATAAAAATTACCAAAATACACAAAAAATTGATATATTATATATTTTAAAAAGCCAACAAAAAGTCATTTAATATCTGGAAATGGAGAAAAAATAATGGTATTATTCAGGAAGCCGGTTGTGGTTTTTACATTGATATCAGCCCAGTCGATTTTTGCCTGGAGAAGTCAGCTTTATCCTGAAACCTGGAGTCCTCCGAGTCACAACATCATTTTACACAGAAAAGATGATACAGGATTTCTCTTACGCAGGATATCACAGAGGAGAGGAACCTGTTCCGGATGTAAAAACCGGCATAATCGATGTGACCAAACCTCCTTACAATGCTGACAAAACAGGTACAAACGATGCGACATCAGCGATTCAGAATGCCATCACGCAGGCTTCCTCTTCAGGTGGCGGGGTCGTATACCTTCCTGCCGGTATTTACAAGGTAAATCCAGGATCAAACTCATCTGCACTCCGGATCTCATCCGACAATGTCGTTTTTAGAGGTGATGGGATTGGTAAGACTTTTATTCTCAACACCAGCTATCAGATGCGTGGAAAAAGTGTAATTAACATCAGCCCGTCAGGAGGAGCAAGCTGGACCAGCCCTCCATCGACCCACACCAAAATCACATCAGACCTGATGGGGCCCGCGTTGACAATACCTGTTGAGAATCCCGGGATTTTCAATGTTGACGACTGGGTGCTTATCCGTTCGGATATAACATCATCCTGGATAGCTGAACATCAGGAGCAAACCGAATGGGGTGGATCGACTTTTTCCGGTTTTATCTACTATCGTAAAATCATAAATGTAAACACTGGCTCTAAAACAGTGACTATCGATGCGCCTACTCGATATGCCATGAAAACACGTGACAATGCAAGGATTCATCTCTCCCCTGTCATGCTGCAGGAAACTGGAATTGAGGACCTGTCAATTGGGAATGTACAGCACCCTGGTACAACCGGGTGGGGAGAAGAGGATTATTCCAGCACTGGAAACGCCTCTTATGATTGTCACAATTCCTGGCTTATAAGTCTCTCACGTGTTTGTAACTCATGGGTACGACGGGTAGCAAGTTATCAACCATCAGGTAACAGCACCACAGCGCATCTGCTCTCAAATGGACTTCAGATTGCATATTCCAGAGGCGTAACTGTTGATTCCTGTCATTTTCAACGAGGCCAGTACGGTGGTGGTGGTGGTAACGGGTATATGTACAGGATACAGGCAAATGAATGTCTGATCAGTAATTCCAAAGCAAGTTTCTGCAGACACGGTTTTGTCCTTTCTCACATGTATTCGTGCGGAAATGTCTTCCTGAAATGCTATGACAAGGACAATGGAAAGCAGACCGGGGCAACCGGATCTGGAAGTACATCCGGTAAAGGAAGTGATCATCACATGCATTTCAGTGCATCGAACCTCTTTGACGGGTGCACTTCAGATAACAGTAATTTTCAGGCTGCCTATCGCCCGTATGGTTCTGTGCCAAAGCACAATCTTACCGCGGCTCACAGTGTCTACTGGAATACCTGCGGACTGGGTACCGGGGTGACATCTTATGTGATATATACGCAGCAGGCCCGTTATGGCTATGTTATAGGTACCTGGGGAACAAGAACCGATGTAAGGACTACACCTGTAAATGCTGAATCAGAGGTTAAGACCAATCCGGTAGATCATGTGGAGGGCAAAGGAGAAGGGGAAACACTGGAACCGAAGTCATTGTATGAGGACCAGTTGAGCAAACGTCTTGCTGCGACACATATATCGGAGAGAAACACAATAAAGGGCCTGGTTTTCAGGGCAGGAAATGCAGGCAACAAGTTTACAGCTTACACTTTAAGCGGCAAAAAGATTAGCGGTATTGAAGATGCCAAAGACAGAAATATAATAGGTAAACTGAAGAGCAGTGGATACAGGGGGGTGTTTATAATAAAGAATTCGGGATCGGGATTTTTTGAGGGTAAGGCCATTGTAGAGTGATTATTGGAGAAAAGAGCTGGGGTTTGCCTGATCCTTATTATGCTTTATCAGTTTTACCAAAAGCAGCCCAGATAAGGCAAAAAAAACCAACCAAGACCAGTCCATCTGATGAATATATTCAGGAATAAGACCCATCCTTTGCATTCATGTTTCCGGCTGAAGGCAATAAATGAGGGAGTGAAGTAAAATAGAATGCAAAGAATGGCACCGATTATCATAACCGAGACGATTAGTTCTTCCATAAAATCACCTTTTTACAAACATGCCTGTACAAAAAAATGTCGGAACATGGATATTTATTTTTTACAAAGTAGCTTCCGGGTTCGGGTATAAACAAGCCGGTTTATACACATAAGAATACAAATAATGATACCAAGAGTCAAGGGAAGTGTATATAAATGCAGATATAAAATCTTGAAATATGATTAAGTCAGTTTAATGATTTAGCTTATTGGGAATAAATTTTGAATTTAACAAGCGCTTGAATTCCAGGCTTTTTGATCCGAAATTAAACAGCATTCCAATCTCCAGATTATACGCTTCCAGATAATTTATTGCTTGTGCGAAGTGGACATCCTCGAGTTTTACTGCAGCCTTGATTTCCACAGATATTACATTTTCAACCAGAAAATCAACCCGCCTTGTACCGATTGACTTTCCCTTATAAAACACACCCATTTCTAATTCTCTTATTGCTTTAATATTCCTTAAAGCAAATTCATTTTCAAGTGCTCTCTGGTAGATTACTTCCTGAAAACCGTTCCCCAATATTTTATGCACTTCAAAGGCACACCCTATTATTGCTTCGGTCAAAGCAGAGTATTTGTAGTTTTCGTTAATCATTTTGGCCTCTGATTAAGATGTGTCTTGAATTGTGATTAAGCTGATTTAAGAAAAGTCTTGAACTATGGTTAAACTGATTAACCTGGTTTAGCTGATTGGCGAAAAAACAATTGTAAATTTACTCTGAATTCTTAATCTTATCTCCTAATCATCTTAATCATCTCAATCAGGTTAATCAGTGGTGCAGACAGTTTCCGGAAAAGTCTGGAACTGCGATTTAACTGATTATTCTGGTTTAGCTGAATCGGAAAAATGACTATAATATTTGGGAGAATAGCATTGTCTGAATGAAAATATTAACTGCCGTGAATGGAGACAACTGTTTAAGAATAGTCTTGAACTATGATTAAACTGATTAACCTGATTTAACTGACTGGGGGAAAATATTGGTAAATAATACCACAAATTCCTTAATCTTATCTCCTAATCATCTTAATCATCTCAATCAGTTTAATCAGTGGTTCAGGCCTTTTCCGAATTCATCACCTCACCAAATTCACCCTCTCCCTCAAAATCACTTTCTCACCCTCGCTTACTTTCACCACAAACATCCCGTTTGTCTTTGTAAGCTTACGCAGAGGAAGAATTGAAGAGTGGTCAATTGATTTGCTGACTATCGTCCGTCCCCTGAGGTCGTAAAGGGAAACACTCAGCTTTTCCTTGTTGTTAATCCCGGTGAAATAAAGAGTGTTTGAGGACAGACGAACTCTGTCTTTTATCTTTGTGATGGCGGTATTGGGGGTGGTGCCGACACCTCCTGAGGGAATGCCAACCACTATTCCACGGCCGGCTGTGCTCATGTAAACCACACCAAAAGTGTTCATGTCTCCCATTACAAATTCACCATTGGCAAGGCCGCCGTACTCGTGGTTATCATCGTTTACCCTTGTCCAGGTCGCCCCCTCGTCGGTTGACCGGAAAACACCTTCCACAGAATTTACTGTTCCATAAATGTAAATGGCAGGATAGGAGGCGCCCGCAGCCGCTTTACCGAAACCTACAGCTTCACAGTAGGAGACATTCTCAATTTTCGTGAAAGTAGCTCCTCCGTCAACTGACCTTGAGAGCCCGTTTTCTGTCAGAGGAATCCAGATATGACCTTCCCGTCCGGGAATCAGCCGGAATTTCTTGAAACTGCTTTTTCCTGGAGTACTTACCTGAGAAAATGTTGCCCCCTTGTCGGTACTCTTGTACATTATTCCTTCACTCTTCTTGTAAGCATAGAAAACGTCGGCATTTTCCGGGTCTCCCACAACAAACGCCCCGTCTATCCCCGGAACCTCTGCCCAGGCTGAATTGGCATAGCGGAACACCGGATAATCATCGTAGACCTCATTGCCGTTTACAACCTTTACAGCCGGAGTCCAGAGCGTTACCGCACCATCAGCGGATATCGCGACACTTAACCCCTTCCTGTAATCCTGGCTTATACTCTCATAAGTCCCGACAGTCCATGTTTCACCCTGGTCAGATGAGAACTGGACAGGAGAGATAGGCACATCGGTGTAGGTGGTTGGATTCGATGTGCGGGCATCTGCAGCCTTTACCAGTTTATCTGCCTTGTAAGCATAGGCAAGTGCACGGGTCGATCCCAGGCCCACCATCGTACCGTTTACATTTGTCTGATGTCTATTTGCGGGATACTGATTTATGTCATCATGACGAAACCCGTCATAGTCGCCGATAATAGAGATAAGCGGACCGCCGGGAATACTCACAACCTCCTCCGGTACCGTCTCCTCGATACCATGAGAGATCACTTTCCACACGGTTTCCTGAATCAGCGGTGGATGAACACTTTCATCGTAAGAAAAGGCAGTTATATCATCTGTGGCAAATATGCCGTTTCCCGACGTCACCAGAACACGTTTGGGATTAAACGGATCCATCGCACAGCTTCCGGACCAGTGAATTGAACTGTTAAACATCCACCCGATACCGTTTTCATCCATCTGTTCTGCATACGGATAAATTCCTCCGTCCATCCAGTAGTACTGAAATGAGGGATACCAGGTCGCTCCGCCATCACTGCTGTAGTAAATATTCGACCCCCACTGATCTTTCCATCCCGAGGGAAGTTTCCAGAACTGTGGACCGCGGTAACCAACCGATGATGCCACAAGTTCCAGGGGGTTGGCGGGATTGAGCGATATTCCACTGTAACAGGCAATGTAAACAGAATCCGGATCGTAATTGCCGTCTCCGGGATCGATAAAATTCTCAGGGGACACATTGGTCCAGGTTTGTGTTGCTGTTTCATACTTGAGGATAGCGCCACGGTTGAACCAGTCCTTTATCGGTCCCCACCCTTCATCCCAGGCCATGGTGTGAGGTCCTGCCCCATCCCCGAATGTAATGTAAAGTGTACCGCCATCAGGAGTGATCGCAACCCTCTGAGGCATCAGACGGGGAATATAGCCTCCTTTTGTGGCAGGTTTCAGACGGCCGGGGATAACAGACCAGGTTGCTCCTCCATCCGTTGACTGAAACACATTGTTCCCTTCACGGAGAAAGCCGGCGTAAAGAATTGTGGAACTTCCGGGAGCAAAAGTTACAAAAGAGAACCCGGAGCCGTTCCAGGTAGTATCAGAGCCTGCTGCAGCCGTAAATGTGCCAACATGATTCCAGGTGTTTCCATTGTCAGTTGACTTGAAAAGTCCCTTGTTCTTTGAGCCGTAAAACATGATATCGGGGTCGTTGGGGTCTATAGCCAGCGCCTCACCGTTTCCCCGTCCCATGCCGTTTCCATGCGCACTGAATTTTGTTATGGCGTTCCCCTTATCCCCGTTTTCGTCCCAAGTGTAGATAACATCCCAGGAATCACCTTTGTTTGACGAGCGCAGAAACGCGGTACGTCCGTAGTTCCAGTAGGATGTCCCGCAGACCATGTATACCTTATTGGCATTTACCGGATCCGGCATTATAGCCTCAACACCCAGCAGTCCTCTCTCAGATGCATCCACCCAGTCCATCAGTGGAATCCATTCCTTTTTCGATTCATCCCAGCGGTAAGCCCCTCCAACATCGGTACGGGCATAGAAAAGGTTACGTTCTACAGTGGATGGCACAATTGAGGAAACAAATCCACCTCCGCCGATTTTAACATTTCCCCATTTGTAACCGCTTTGGGCCTGAGCGCAGATAAGAAGACCGGATACAAGACAGATACCGGTAATAGTCTTTAAATTCACGGTAAACTCCCTGGTTAAACTGAGAACAACCTTAGACAACATGGTCTATCTATAATTTATTATACGATGGGTGGAATTTTGTCCAGGGAAAACAAAAACTGTAGTCCGTTGGGGAACAGTTTTGTGGCGATTGCGTCCCTGAATTTCTTGTTTTCCTAAGAAATTTTTGTGCTTTACTATAATCACTACAGCCCAATCTGCATTCTACGAAACCAGGAATTCATTTCTATCGTCCAACCATTGAATACCGGCTTTTGCATATATGACATTCCTCTTCTACGGATTAGGAGCTTATCTGGCGAGATATTTGCACCCTGATCTGTTGAATACTATACGGAAGAGAGATAAAAGGAAACCATCCACAAGTCTGTATAGATCACATGAGATTGGATTACAGGTCAAATTGACGGTTTCATACAGCAGAGGAGAATTCTTGATGATTAACAGGATCACCCAGAGCTTGTTAAGAAGGCTGGCATACTCAGTTCCCGGCGGATACAGACTCAGGCCCTTTCTTCACAGGCTCCGGGGGGTAAAGATAGGGAAAAATGTGTGGATAAGTCAATATGTTTACATCGATGAGATTCATCCTGAGGCGATAAGTATCGGTGATAACACCACAATAGGTATTGGGACCTCCATAATTGCCCATTTCTACTGGGGCCCCAGGAAAAAAGATTTCAAATCAAAAGTAGTTATCGGCAATAATGTTTTTATTGGGCCTCACTGCGTTATTCTTCCTGAGGTTGAGATCGGAGATGGTGCGGTTATACAGGCCGGCACAACCGTTTCCCGCAGTGTTCCTCCGGCAACTCTCTGGGGGACATCAAAAGCCAGACCTCTGGGACGGGTTACTGTCCCCCTTACGCATCATACTTCCGCAAGCGATTTTGTCAAGGGGTTACGTCCGCTGTGAAAGGGATCTCCCTTATGCGGGTCCCCTAATCCTCCAAAAAGTGACTTTAAGAAAAAAACTTTCTGGTTTGCTGATTGTAAAGATTGGGTTCCTGCTTTGCAGGAACGACGTTGAACAGAAACTAAATAGTAATTCACTTGTATTCAGATATATTCATTCTCTTGTCAAACCATAGTGAAAGAAGACCTCCTGACAGTCCTCCGGTTGTGTTCAGTATCAGGTCGGAAAGCTGTGATGTACGTGTGGGAAGTGTGACCTGGGAAAGCTCTATGCAGAGGCTAACTGAGAACAGGATAAAAAACGTAAAGATCAGAGTTTTCCATGGTTTGAGTCCGCTGTGGAGAAAGATGAGCCCAAGAAGAAGTCCCGAGGGGATAAATCCCAGAATATTCAGGATCAGATCAGCAAAGTAGCGCCTGTTCAATCTGAAATCGACCCAGAAAGGGGTAAGAACTTTTCTATGCGGAGGAGAAAACCTCTGAGGTACTATAAGTTCAGTGATATTTGACGGGGTTAAAGACTCATCTCTTCTGGTGAAATCGATTCTGATAAGGTTATCTCCACCTGGTTTTCTATCGGACAAATTTCTACCAGTGTAATGTCCGGAAGATATAGACAGATAATAGAACTCGCCGCTCCAGGGATGGTCGCCTGATAAATCATTGGCAAGAACAACCGTTCCGTTCAAAATGGAATTACTGCTTAACAGAGGCCTTTTTTCCTTCCTGACAGCCTTGCCATCAAGGAATATCACCGTACCCTCAGGACCGGTACTGAGTGTAATATGTACAGGCCGCTTCTCTGAAAACGCTCCCCTGTAACCTATCTCGTTGTATCCGCCAGTGCAACTGTCAAAAGCCCTGAAAACAATACCGGATTTCCACTGCCCGACAGCGAGCAACTCTTCAGAGATTGTCCCTATGGAGAGAATTCTGGGAAAAGTGCGCAGATACCTGTGGAGTGGCTTGATTTTTAATTCTATGGTGAATCCGTTTTGGGTGTCAAGGTTTGAGGGAAGTACTGGGATATATGCAATAGATGGCTTTCTGAAAGAAAGAGAATTATCACTCTCATTCCAAATTGCGCTGTTTACCGGAAAAAAGTTAAAGGGCCACAGTCCGGCAGATAAAACACATGTCAGGGAGAGCAGAAACAGAAGAATCAACCAGGTGAGTTTAATCGATCTCTGTGACAATATCCTGCTTCTCATACATGTCTGTTCCCGATCGGTATCTGTCATCCTGAATTATCCGCGATACGCTGTGATTGAGGCTTTCAATCCCTATACCGACCCCGGTTAGGAAACTTGTGCAATCTCTGTTTCTTTAATCCGTATATAATCTGTGTTTTTCCTGATCAGAACAACCCGTGTTAATTATTTTCAAGAACTATGCCAGATACCAAAAACTTCGATCTTTTTGAAAGGCACCGTGAGGAGCTGCTGAAAAAAACTGCCCCTCTTGCCGACAGGATGCGTCCCAGGACTCTTGATGAGTTTGTCGGGCAGGATCATATAATCGGGGATGGCAGGCTTTTAAGAAGAGCTATCCAGGTTGACCAGCTCTCAAGTCTTATCTTCTACGGCCCCCCGGGAACGGGCAAAACCACCCTGGCGCGGATTATCGCCAATACCACCAAAGCACAGTTCCTGTCCATAAATGCAGTATTGGCAGGTGTTAAGGAGATCAGGGAATCCATCGACAGAGCACAGAAAACTCTCGCCATGTATGGGAAAAGAACTATCCTGTTTGTCGATGAAGTGCACAGGTTTAACAAGTCACAGCAGGATGCGCTCCTGCCGCACGTGGAGAATGGAATCCTTATTCTGATCGGTGCCACAACCGAAAATCCCTACTTTGAGGTGAACAAAGCACTGGTCTCCAGATCCCGTGTCTTCCAGCTCCGGACTCTCGATGAGAATGATCTCAAGGCGGTTATCAGACAGGCTCTCAACGACAAGGAGCGGGGGTATGGAAACTTAAAGGTGGATCTGGAGCAGGATGCCGAGGATCATCTTGTAAAGGTGGCCAATGGTGATGCGCGGGCGGTGCTCAATGCGCTGGAGCTGGCTGTTGAGACCACAAGACCCGATGAAAACGGGGTGGTGAGGATCAACCGTGCTATAGCCGAGGAATCGATTCAGCAGAGAGCGGTGCTTTATGACAAGGATGGGGATGCGCATTACGATACAATTTCAGCATTCATAAAATCGGTAAGAGGCTCGGATCCTGATGCGGCGCTTTACTGGATGGCAAAGATGATCTACGCAGGGGAGGATCCCAGGTTTATCTTCCGGAGGATGATGATTCTTGCATGTGAAGATGTGGGAATGGCTGACCCGAAGGCGCTGGAGGTTGTAGTCAGTGCGGCACAGGCATTCGATTATGTGGGACTTCCTGAAGGCAGGTACCATCTTGCACACGCCTGTCTTTACCTCAGTACCGCTCCAAAGAGCAATTCCAGCATGGCGTTCTTTGATGCACTCAACTTTGTATCCCAGGAGGCATCGGATGATGTCCCGAGTCACCTCCGAGATGCAAGCAGGGATAAGGAGGGATTCGGGCACGGGGCAGGCTATCTCTATCCTCATGCGTACAGGGATCACTGGGTAGCCCAGCAATACCTTCCGTCATCTTTACAAGGAAAAACTTTCTATCAGCCTTCCGATCAGGGCTATGAAATGGAGATTGCCATTCAGGTAAACCGCCGGAAAGAGGCGCAGCTCGAGGCGATGATCGATGAGGACAACTCCTCACCTTTTGGCATAGAGAGCGACAAGCAGGG
>JAAYIG010000206.1 GCA_012523595.1 Fibrobacter sp. | reverse complement strand
TGATTACACTCAAAGAGATTGGCTCCCCTAAAAAAGTTCAGCTGTGGTTTGAAAACATGCGTAAAGAGAAGAAAAAAATACCCGGCTTTGGTCATCGGGTATATAAAACCTACGATCCAAGGGCTCGAATCCTCGGCCCACTGGTATCACTTCTGGCTGAACGAAAACCAGCAATGAATGAACTTTTTTTAACTGCCAAAGCCCTGGAAAAAGAAGTGGTAAACACCTATGGAGACAGCAAAAGAATATTCCCAAATGTCGATTTCTATTCCGGACTGGTTTACAGCTTTCTGGGAATCGGACAGAAAATGTTTACCCCTCTGTTCGCAACATCCCGTGTAGCAGGATGGACAGCGAGGATACTGGAATACATGAAACACAACCGGATCTTCAGGCCCAGAGCTCTTTATACCGGCCCGCATGATCTTGTCTATACTCCCATTGAGGAACGGACCAAATCAAAACAAGCTATTCCGGTGTAAATTAATGGAAACTGACTTTCGGAAGCATCTGTCTTCAATAAAAAGGCAGATGCTTTATTTTTCTTTGTCAACTTCAGCAAGATATTGTTTGTAAATTGCTTCCGCGCTCTGAATATCACCCTTTTCCTGCAAAGCCTTGTGCAGATTAAGGATCACATTCCTGCGCTCTTCATCTCGGGGAGCCATCTGGTTTGAAAGCGCCTGACGAAACATCGCGATAGCATCATCATAGCGCTTCTGCTGCAGGTAAATCACACCAACACGGTTCTGAAGCTCGGGAATCCGTGGATGTCTTGGGAACATCTCAAAATATTTCAGATAATACTGAATAGCATTCTCAGGGTTTGTGCGAAATTCAAGCTCTGCAAGCCTCAGCCAACTCTCACCCGCAAATGATCCGGAAGGGAAAAGAGCCAGATATGTCAGGAAAACCTCTTTAGCCTCAAACGGGTTCTTTTCATTTTCAGCCTTCAGCTTACCAATAGAAAACAATGCATCCTCCCTGCGGAGCCTCGATGCACTCTGGTCATCAAAGACCTGCTGGAAAAGCTTTATTGCACTACGCCAATTACCTGCTCTCTCAGCTTTTTGCGCCTTCAGATAATTCTGAGTGGTGATCTTTTCCTGCTCAAAATCATTATCTCCCCCCATCATCATCCTGGCAACCTGATCAGGCGAAACAACAGATCCTTTCCTCTGAACCGGTTCATCCCTCAGTTCAGACTCCTTTACCTCGATTACCGGCTCCGGGTTCACTATGGAGGGTTTCTTTATCTCGCTTAAGGTAACCTCAATCCTGTTTACGATACTGTCACCCGACAGCTCGATTGTAGTATCGACTTTAACATAGCCCCTCTTTGTAATTTGAATACGGTGTATCCCTGCTGGCTGAAGCAGTCCCAAAGGAGCCGTTCCGTAATACTTGTCATTGATTCGCACCTCTGCATCTGGCACATTTGCACTTATGTAGATGGTGCGATAGTCAAGCAATTCCTCAACTGCAGGGAACTGCTCAATCTCTCTGCGCTGCACAACCGGCCCACCATTATGGATCCGGTATTGGTTAGTAGCAGGATCATAAAGAATACTCTGCCCCGCTAGAAGAACAGTATCACCGAAAATGCGCGATGAAATCTTTACCGATCCCTCAAGAACCCTGGTGCTGACCTTTCCGGTAAGATCCGGTTCAACCCTGAAATAAGTACCCTTAACCGTGATCTGATAATCAGGAGTATAAACCTTGAACTCCTCATTAGGCCTCTTGGAATTTACCAGAAATGAAACCCGCCCCCGAGCCATTCCTCCAGTCTCACTCTCCTTAAAGGCCACATTGTAATGAACCCCCTTCTTAGAGAGTTTGGCCAGATGAATACTGGATTCATTCTGAAGCTCCACAACTCCATGAGCATTAACCAGTGTAACTGCTCCTCCAGGAGTGGAACTGAAAGTATTCTCCTCCTGGGCAGACAATTTCAAAAAATTAACCGCCGAGCCATGCAGTTCATATACGAGAGTAGGAACAGTGTGGTCTCTGGTACTCTTGAAATTGAAACCAATAAAACCTGCCACAGCCAGCAATAAGACAGCAGAAAGCACACCTGATGTTTTAAAGGTGGAGAAGAAATGTTCCACTATGAACCAGAAGGGCTGCCTGGATGTCCTTAATGTCAAGTTATCGGACTGCAGCC
>JAAYIG010000205.1 GCA_012523595.1 Fibrobacter sp. | reverse complement strand
CCAAAGAGACTTATTGTATCTTCTCTGTCGAGAATATCGTCCACGATACCGTTTACCAGAGCATGATGTCCGCTCCATCTATGCTGATCCATCCCTTCAATGGTGCATTCTTTACACCTTACCGGGTTAAAGTGGACGTAACGGATTGCTTTCTCGATATGCTCCTTATCTGACTGGATTATCGCAGAGGAAAACCGGGTGGCAAAAACTGTTCCTTTGCGCTTATTGGTTCTATTGAAATATTTAGCGAATAAAAAGTTAACCCGCTGCATGAATTTGGAGATGGTTTCTTCGCTGGATTGAACCACCAGGTGATAGTGATTATCCATAATAGACCAGGAGAAGCACTTGAAGGAGTACTTTTCCATGCCAATAGAGATCTGTTTGAGAAGGAATAATTTCATTTTCTCACTGGAGAAGGCTTTGAGTTCAGGGATGCAGGCGGATCTGATTTGGTAGAAGGCGTTTGGGACGATCATTCTTGGTTTAGTTGCCATGAGTCCTCCTTAGCTATACAGGTGCATATCCCAAGTTCTTTCAGAGCAAAAAAAAAAGAGTAGCAAAAATTGTGTCAATTTGAATCATAGATTCACCTTTGGGGGTGACTCACTCCTGAGGTGAATTATTGCCTCTGCGGCCATGTGTCACTCATGTCACCTAGCAGGTAAGGAAGATTTTATGGTGACCCTTATTGACTTAGTTAAAAAGTCATCTCTGGGGTGAGCACACAGAGAAAAAATCACCCCTGAGATGACTTGCTGATCAAAGGTGTGTCATTAAATCATCTCCGGGGTAAATGAAATAAGAGCTGTTGTGGAATAAAGATATTTTGGTAAAGAATATTTGAAAGGATTCCTATAAGGCCTGGCAAACCAACAAATGGCTATCAAAGGAGAAGAATCATAGCAAAAAAAGATCGTTTAATGTTCCCTAAACCTCTCTGAGATCAGTTTGTTATCTGATCACTGTTCTCTGTTTTCCGGTAAAAAGTGCTTTCATTGACATTGTAAACAGAGATAAGCTCTCTTGAAATCAGATCCTCAAGCATTGATAAGAGTCGATTTATTGTTATACCGGTGATTCCGGAGAGCTCTTCAAGGGTTGAGGGCCGCCTCCTGAGAAGGCTGAGGACAGTTTCTTCTGTGGATGAATCAGATTTTTCCACCTTGAGTGTATCCTGATTCTTCCTGGAGATGATTTCGACCGGCAGGGGAGAGAAGAACCTTGCTATTTCAGACAAACTGCTGCTGTCAACCGTAGAAACCCATCTGCAGGCTCCGGGCCTGTCGAGACTGTTAAGCTGAACTCTTGCAGGATTGATCTGAAGCAGAGCAGATTTGAACGCCTGGAGTTCCTCCGGATTGTCATTAACCCCCGGGACAATGAATACCTCCACCCAGATGGTTCCTTTGTACTCACGTGAAAAGGAGATCAGCCCCTCAATAATTTGTCTGTTATCGAGGTTCTGATGGGGTCTGTTGACAGAAGAAAATGACTTGTCCGAAATGGCATCCAGTGATGGAAGCACAATATCACAAGGCATCACCTCTTCCCTGACCTCCGGTAGGTAGAAAAGGGTGCCGTTTGTAAGGAGTGCGGTTTTATAAGAGGGAAATTTCTCCTTGATATACCTGATAAGCGGTCCAAGAGATGTGTTAAGAGTCGGTTCTCCGCTCCCACCGAAAGTCACATAATCCAGTTCGGGATTTCCTGAAAGGTAATCTGTAATCTCCCTGGAAAGCTCGTCGAAACTAACGTATTCCTTGCGCTCAAGTGTCAATTCGGTCGTTTCTCCGCATTCGCAATAAACACAGTTCAGTGAGCATATTTTACCTGGGACCATATCGATTCCCAGTGAAATTCCCAGCCGTCTGGACCTGACAGGACCGAAAATATGAGCATATTTCATTGATATTCTCCAGATACAAAAAAAGCCCGGGGATACTGATCCTTACCCCCGGGCAGAAATAAATTTATGTAACTTAGCGAACAGTTACAACTATTTCACGCTTTTTGGGGTGATTGGTCTTTATGGTAAGATTCCCTCCCCTTTTATTACCCTTTTCAGAATCAGGCAGAGTAATCGAAAGAGTATACTCCTGAAATTCTTCTTTTGGTTCACCTGCCTTGGTCAAACTGAAACCGGCATAAATTGGCATCGAATTCTGCCATTCAGGAACATTGTCCTCTGAAGAGGAATATGGTTTAAACAGTACCTCAGTCACCTTCAGATCTTTCTTGCTGGTGACTATAGTGATTTCCCCTATCAATTGCTTATTATCATTTGACCTCAGGTAGACATAACTTTGTTGAGTATAAATATCCTGCCTTAACGTTCCGCCAAGAGAAATGGTCATATTCGGTGAGTTCTTGGCGTTCGAGATAATGGTGATACTTTTCCTGAAAGGTCCGTTGTGAATGCCGCTCAGTTTGATCTCCGGAGTTATTTTGCCTTCCCGACCGGGAAGGATGATCGAGTCGTACCCGACCACTGTGCATCCTCACCCAGGCTTTACATGCTTTATGACCAGCGTGCTGTCTCCGGTATTCTTTACCTTAAAAGTATGTTTGAGGGAACTCATCTCTCCCTCATGAATTATCCCGGCATCGTAATTCGCATTGTCAATGGAAATCATCGGAGCGGATATGAGCATTGCCGGTACTGCCAACACCCCCAGTATCAGTCCCTTAAGTGAGTTTTGCATTATATCCTCCACATGGATTAACCAGATAAGCAAAAATAATACATTGCAACCGATATCTATAAACATTACCAAAAATCAGCACCGGTATTGGCGGTAAGGAGCATTACGAATCTACCACCAGAATTATTAATTTGACGGTTTTGTTTCCTGAAATCGCTCAATTATCTCTGGGGTGAAAAAGTGACTTAAGAATATGTCACAGATTCTTCTCAGAGATGAAATAGCAGCTTAAGGTTTTTAGTCGGATGAAAAATATCAAATAAGGCAAGTGCCTCCGGGATGGAACAGTGATTTAAACAGGTGAATCACAAGATAATCTCAGAGGTAAAATTACGCCTGTTTTAGCCTCGATACCGGACAGTAATGAATGAACGTATATTTAGAAGGCTGAACTGTGAAAATCTCACTGCAGCAGTTCAAACAAGGTGAGGATAAATCAAAATGCTGCAAATAGACAACTTACAAAACATTCCTCCGGAAATCGCCTCAAACCGCGCCGCTGTGATCACTGCAAGAAACAGGGGAGAGTTCTGGAAACCCTGTCCCGGAACATCTGAATATCTCTGCTGCGGTTATCAGATAATTACCCCGTCAACCGGATGCGGTATGTACTGCAGATACTGTATCCTGCAGGCTTACTTCCCCTATCAGTGCCAGGTTCTGTTTGAGAACCTGGATGACTTGGAGAGGGAGATAAAAAGCAGGCTCGATGGCAGAGAGGATATAATCCGTTTTGGGACCGGGGAGTTTGGTGACAGCCTTTTTTCTGAAAAGAAATTCGGAGTGGCCGAAAAAATCGCTTCTTTGCTTCAGCCTTATCCAAACGTGATTGTGGAGTTCAAGACTAAAAGCTCGGATATCTCTGCTCTGTCCCGGATAAAAATTCCGGAAAAAGCCATAATTGGCTTTTCTCTTAATACTCCTGAGATGATCAGGTGCATGGAAAAGGGTACCGCATCACTTCAGCAGCGCCTCGATGCTGCAGCAAGATGCATTGAGATGGGTTTTTTTGTTGCCTTCCATTTCGATCCCATGTTTATCTATGATAATTGGGAGCAGGAGTACAGGGATGTGGTAAAAGCGATCTTTCGGACTGTATCGGATCCGGAGAAAATCGCCTGGATAAGTATGGGTGGATTCCGCTCGATGCCATCACTGAAAACCTTTCTTAAAAAAAAGGGCGAACACCTTCCTTTGTTTTCTGGAGAGATGATCTCTGGTGTTGACGGGAAACTGCGATATTTCAGACCTCTCAGAGTAGCTCTCTACCGTGCAATGGTTGATGAGTTTAATAGACACTGTGCGGATATAACACTCTACCTGTGTATGGAAAGTCCCGAGGTGTGGGAAGAGGCAGGGATGATGAAACGCATTCCGGAGGGGCTCGCAGAATATCTGGATAAAAGTGCCGCGCGAATGCTAAAGCTCCCCGTAACCTGAAAGAAAAAAACTGATAACCACTCACCTCAGAGAGGTCAATGGCTTAGGTCACAAAATCACTTCAGAGGTGATTTTGTGATTTCAAAGGATTAAATCGTCATTTTGAGTTATTAAATTTCCTCAGAGGTGATTTTTTTAACTTAACAGTATAAGTCAATAATTTACCCCAGAGATGATTTTTTGATTCAGCGTATAGTCATTAATTCACATCAGAGGTAATTCATAACCTGGCACTGTTTTTTTAAAAGAGGTGATGATCGATCCATAAAGGACCAAAGTCTCAAATTCATCTCCGAGGTAATTTAACCTTTACCTCGGAGTCGGCTTTTTAATTTAACATTTTAAGTTATTCTTTCATCTCAGAGGTGATTTTTTGACTTCATGCCTTAAGTCACTATTTCACCCCAGAGGTAAATTATATTTTCCGACATACCCTTTCCCCAGAACAGCCCCTGAAAGGAGATCTTAATGCTCAAAATAGGTGACCTTGAACTTGGAACTAAACCCATCATTGCGGCAATCATTGATGAAAAGATTCCACTTGAAAAGATCCAGGAACTCAAACAGGAGGGGGTAGGGCTGCTTGAGATCAGAGTCGATTGTTTCAACAGGCCGATAAATGAAGTAACTCAGTATATGAAGGAAGTCAGGGATTCTCTCCTTATGCCCACTATTGGCACGATCAGAGAAAACGATTCCAACAGGGATTCACGGGTGGGCTTTTTCCGGCAGATAATGCCCTTTGTTGATTGTGTGGACATAGAGTTGGGATGCGGGATTTCCGATGAGGTAAGGAGACTTGCCGAAGGGAAGACTATCATGGTCTCTGAGCACAACTTTATAAATACCCCATCGTTCACTGATCTGCAGATGATTGTTGAAAGGGCTCTGGGACAGGGAGCGCAAATTGTAAAGATTGCCACTATGGCTCTGTCACTGGAAGATGTACGGAAACTGTTGAGATTTACTGAGGATTGTGATGAGCCGCTTGTCACGATTGCCATGGGGGCAGTTGGAACTGTGTCCAGAATTATAGCTCCGCTTTTCGGTTCTCTCTTTACATACGGGTACATCACCCGTCCTGTTGCTCCGGGGCAGGTCTCAGTATATAAGCTTCTGGAGGAATTTCGTTTCTATTATCCCGGAGTCCTTTAATAGCGGTTGGATAATCTAAACTGCTTCCGATAGTCGGGCTGAAGAATATTGGACCAGTTGTCAAAATCGTAACCCAGAGAGAAAGAGAACCGGTTACCTCCGAGCGGTGGCGCCAGATCTAAGCCCCGATCCCATCGGAATTTAAGAGCAAGAGGATAGCTGCTGAATGTGATAGCTTCCAGACGCATTTCCAGACCAAAATAAAGCAGCCAGTCTTCCCGGTTGAACTGGAAAAACTCCTGAGGCCTGTCCCATCCTGCTCCGGCACCCACATTGATGCATCCGTAAAGCCTTTCCAGATAAAGAAAACCAATTTTTTTGTCAATCAGACCCGGCCATAGTGGAAACCTGTACGATGCCTCAGCGCTTATAACCGCTTTTCCTGTAACAACCAGCGTGTCTTCGGTGATCATCACAGTGTCCTGATCATCAATATGTTTTATCTTTTGATCACGATAATAGTAGGCATAACCGGGAATCCAGGTGCCTGGGAGATAAAAAGATGGCAATACCTGTTCCTGATCCTGCTTTAAGACATTGAGGTAAGTTCCCAACATGTCAAAGTGAAGGTCATGTTTACCATACCAGGGTGCTGCAATTCCCATCTTCGCATGTCCCAGTATCTGCTGGAAGAGGTACTTGTCATACAATTCTTTAGGCATGCTGCTGTTGGGGTCAAAGCTGTTTTCCTCTTTGAGAGAATTCTGTCTCCAGAAATCGTATTGCAGTTTTGCTGCAAGTCCCCTGGGTGAGATATTCATCTTCGGTTCGCGAACAACGAATCCCATCGTTCCCATCGCACCGATTCTGAACCCTTTACTGAGATTGTAATAGAAGACTCCTATGTCACGGAGATCTTCCAGATTCATGTTTACATTGTAGATATTGGCACCCAAAAGCAGGCTAAGGGCCAGGAAGTTACGAAGCTCCGCATATGAACCGCCGAAATAGTGAGAAATCAGGAGGTTCATGTTATGAAGCTGCATATTATACGGGAGTTCCAGTACACTCTCTTCCGTTTCATCGAAAAACTCATCGATATCGGCGATTCCTCTCAGCATGTAATCAAATGAAAGTGTAAGAGGAAGGACTTGTGTGACACCGAAAACCCCAACATCGTAATTGGCTTTTGTATTGATTCCACCCTGGTCCGGGGCGATGAAATCAAAGAGACGTTTCGGTTCAAGAAAGAAAAAAGCGCCGATTTCCGAGCCGGCTCCTGAAAGGGTGAGCGGTTCGATCAGGTTGAACACTGCTCCCATCTTGACAGTTGTAACGCCCTGCTGTGAATTGTCCTTTTCTGTAACAAGTTGTTCTGCCATAAGGATGGGTGATATGAGAAGCTGGCGAGGCATCCATTGATACGGACGGGGGGCGCTCATGCTGACATCTTTCAAGGTGTCAACTTTAACTCTCCTGTCATTCAGGGCAACAGCAGTTTGCGATTTTCCTGTCGCTTTGATTGTGTCTATGACATAAATACCGAACCCGTCCTTGTCATAACCGGTATATGCCATCCTGGTGCCGTCAGGTGATATTGACGGCTGGAATGCTCCGCCGGAAACATTGGTTACCTGCTCGATAATCCCGCTTTGTAAATCGTATCTGTAGATATTGAATATGCCTGTGCGGTCTGATGAATAATAAAGGTATTTCCCGTCAGGACTGAAAACCGGATCTCTCTCGTCACAGCCTGAATCGGGCAGAATACGGCAGGTCCGTGTCAGCGTGTCAAAAATGCCTATATTACGAGTTTCTTTCTCAAAATAACTGAATGCAATACTTTTGCCGTCGGGTGACCAGTCGATGCTGTATATAAATGAAATCTGTTCTGAATCTGAATCAGGGTTAGGGTAAAGAATCTTCTGTACTTTTCCGGCTGTATCGGTCAATGCCAGATAAAACCTGTCTACGTTTCTGCGTGAATACGCCAAGTGTTTCCCATCGGGGGAGAATGATGCGCTGAAGACGGATTGTTTCTCTGTAACCTGGCGCATTGTTTTCTTTTTGAAGAGTTTGAAATCTTTTTTCCAGGAAGGAAGTGTATCAATAAAAAGATCGAGAACTTTTACACCACCCTTTTTCGGTGGAAGCTCTGATTTTTTGCTTATATTGCTGATATAGCAGATTTTCCCGCTGCCCGGATGAATGTTGTAAAAACCGCCCGTCGGGAAAACCGGATTCCGAATGCCGGTTGTATCTACTGTATCTGAGACAGGAAAAAGGCAAAGCTGTTTTCGTCCGTATTCGTTCTTTCCGTTTGACAGAAAATAAACCTTGCTGCCGTCAGGGGAAAACCTGGGCCACGCATGCTCAAATCCATCCCTGCTGATCTTGCGTCCGTAAACTTGTTCGCCGATCTCTTTTATCTGTCCCTTATACCGAACCACAAGAGAGTTCTTCCACTCTCTGTAGAGTTTCTTTGATGAAATCCCAAGCACCTCTTTTATGGATCTGTCAAAATTGAATCTTGCTGCTTTTGAACTTTCACGCAGCAGTGATACTACTTTTTCGTAACCGTATGTTTCAGAGATGTATTTAACAAGAGAGAAACCGTGGTTGTACGCTTTTTCATAATCGTCACTTCTTCCGGTGAACACCTGCATGTGTTCCCAGGAGAGAATTTTATCTGAAAGAGTGAGGGTTCTCAGTATCATGTCTCTGTGAGAGTCCCAGGTATCACTGCCGTGGCGTGAGCTTTCGTACTGGGCAATGCCTTCCACAAACCAGGCAGGGAGGATTTCATTCGGTATTGAATGAAAAGCTTCAACTCTTCCTTTCTCATTAGGATGAGAGAAGAACCCCAGGCGGAAGTCGATAATCTGAGACGGGAATTTAAGTGATGACCATATCGACACTACGTGTGCGTACTCATGAGTCACAACATCGTTTATCCAGTTATGACTGCCTCTCATGTTGAAATCAAAATCTATGGCCCAGATTGTTATTGTGTTTGAATTGGCAAAGGCCCAGCCGTTGCTAACATCGCCATTTAGAATAACTACCTCGGTTTTATTGGGCAGAACAAGATTATATATGTCTCGGTAGATCTTATATAGCTCTTCGAGTTTGTTTGCGACCGGTTCCGCCAGATGTCCGCAGCCATCTACATAGTTAATACGGAAATGGTCTGTATCGACCGTATAGTATTTCAGCCCGAAGGAGTTGAAATTTGCGGCGGATATCTCATGTACATAAAAAGAAACTGCTGAAAGAAAAAAGATGAGAAGATTCCTGATTGTTCTGCGGTATCTTCTCTTCGGGTATAATCCACAGGATATGTTCATATTCTTCCCGCTACCTGACTACCGCCATTTTCCAGTATTTGACATGTTTTTTCCCGGCGATAGTGGCTTCCAGTCTGCAGCGGTAAACAGCCGGCCCCAGCTTGCTTATATCTATTATATGTTCATTCCAGTCAGGGAAACTTCCGGTAAGCTCTGACGGCGGATTGCCCATAGTTGTCTTTGAATAAACAGGGAATCCGGAGAGGCTGAATATGTCAAGTCTTACCTTCTCCGCTCGCCCGGAAAATGCGTATCTGAATACGGCTTTTTTGCTTCCGTTGGTGGGATTGGGGTAACTGAACAGCCGGATCGGCTCCTTCTGCGCTGCTGTCACAGCCGGATTGCTTCCTTTGAAAGCAAATGACCGTCCCTCATCATAGCCGGCCATCGGCCAGAACAGAGTGTCGGGAAGAATTCCCCGGTCCAGTCTCCATCTGTAAACCCATCCTCCGGATGACACCGTGAAAAGATCAGGACTGCTGGTTGGATCTGTAAAGCCTGCCATGGGACCGGTTACAGGTGATGAACCGGTTGTAAGAGGCCAGCTCGACTGAATAAACTTGGTTCCGCTGTACAAAGGCCGTTTTCCGTTCTCATCCACAGCATCGATCAAACCACCGGGGATCACATAGGGAGCGATCAGCGAATCATTCAGGTCGAGAATAGTGTCTATCTGTGATGATGTCAGATCCCAGATACTGTCCTTTGTGCCGTCAGGATTGGTGTACCAGATAGTTCCTTTGCGCTTGTCAGCTTTGGTTACACGTGAAAGTGTAAAGGTGACTCTTTCACCTGTCATGGATGAAAAAACGACTGTGGGCTTTTTATCCGCACCTGTGACCACTATCGGGGCCGACATCACGCTTCCACGCTGGTACCAGTAGCGGGTATCGAGATATGCAGGCCATCCATAACAGAGTACTCCCTTGTAATTGAGTGCATAAAGCCCGTTTGTGCCGCTCACCAGGATATCAAGATACCCGTCTCTGTTGATATCTGCCAGCGCGGGAGGGGAGAGGTTTACAGGCAGTCTGGAACGGCTATCCTTTTTGCCCTTTCCGGTATCGTATGTGTAATAAGTTGCCCAGTCCACCCCTTCTGAAAGCCAGCCCGGCGCAAGTGAAAGATCCAGTTTATATACCCACACTCCATGTCTGCTGTCACAGACAACTATCTCGCTTGAATTGTCGCGGTCCAGATCACCTGTAACAAGTGTATAGGGCCCTATTCCGTTGACTTTTACTGAACTGTCAATCCCGGCACCCTCAGTACTGCAAAGTGACAGTGTGCCATCATTCTGGATAACAGCAATAAGCGACGGATTTTCTCCAATAGCTGCCAGAGCACTTACTTCGCTGTCTGAGCGCAGTTTGAGGACTGATTTTTTCTCTTTTAATTTGCCGAAAATCACTCTCCCATTACTGCATCCTGCGGCCCACAATGAGTCCGTGTAATTACAAATGTAAGTGGAAGGTTTGACACCCAGAGCTATTGTATCAAATCCGTTCTGAGCGGATGAACTCAGATTTTCAAGAACATAGATCCTTCCATCCGAAGAGGGAATCATTACTTTTCCGGCAACAGCAGAGGGCATTGAGACAACACCGCCGATGCTGTCAAGAAAGAAAATCGTATCGGCATTGTGTATGGTATCACCCCGCAGATCGACACGGTCCACTGCCAGGCTTCTTTTATTGTAGATATTTTCCTTGGATTTGTCCGATGACCATGCGTAAACGTGCCCCGATTTACTGACCAGAACAAATTCTTTCCCTTCCGATGTTCCGTCCAGTTCACATAGCAGAGGATCGAAATAATCACCGGGAGCGGCGCGTTTTGGCCATGAGGGAACAAGATAGTTCCAGTTGATTTTTACATTGAAGACGCTGTCGGAGAAATTTGCCACTTTGTGGAAATTGCTTCCCCGTGCAAGAAGCATGTGCTCCTTGCGTGCCTTGGATGAAACCGGGTTAAATTGCAGTTCCAGATAGGTGTGCCCGCCGTCATTGCTGCGTGTCGAAGGCCTGGTATATGGGCCGAATTTGTTTACAAGCACAGAAGACCGGTTTTCGATGGATGTCTCGTGTGGAAAGACGTCTTCAGCCCCTCCGTAATCGAATGCAGCCTGATAGAATGCATCGGTGAACATGATTCCCAGATCTGTGATACCATCCGCTTCGATCAGTGAAATGCCTCTGTAGGATGAGTCGGCATTGACCATGTTGTATTTGAGCTTGTCCCGTATCACCTGCTCGTTAACATGCCAAACAAGCACTCCCGATGCAGGGAGGCTGACATCGTTGTTGCGTACCGTCTGGATCACCCCGGATTGCTGAGAAACCGAGACAACATTGGAATCGATATTGATATTGTAGGGGTAGGAGGCTATCACAACTCCGTAATCGGTAGTATCATACTTGAAAAGATTTTTATTGCCTGAGAGGTTCCTCTGCCTGTTTTCAATCAGGTAGTACTCATGCTCATTAAGCGGGACCATCAGAATGGTTGTGTCTTCTCCGTAAACACCTCCGCCGTCAAGTACAGATGTGAGAGCTTTGACATTATATGAGCCGGCGACACCGGTCGGGACTACTTTTACTTTGTCCCAGCCCATGAATGCTCTGACCCAGGCAGAAGGGTAGGGGGGGATAAATCCGTTTCCTGCAGAATAGCCGGCGAAATCCATTATACAGAATGCCCCGATGCCTGAAATGCCTCCTGTAGTGGAGAAAAGGTCAGGAATTCCGATCTGACGGGCAATCTGGTTGACAAGTATGCCCTGGATCCCCCAGTTCAGTCCATCCTGATTGGATGTCTCTGAGCACATCATCACTTCTCTTATCAGCAGAGGCTCTTTACCCTGCACAGTGATCCCATTGGATGACAGGCCGATAGTGTCTCGGAAATAACGGAATGCATCCTGATCTATAAATGCGTCGAGAAAATCTGAAGGGGTGTCCTGACCCATTGTTCCCTCCTCACCACCATCGGTGAGATAGGAGGAACCCGCATGAAAAATCAGAAACACAGTTTTCCTGTTGTGAGCATCCCGTATTGTGTTGTCCGATTCTTCAAAACGCAGTCCCGAGAAAGGGGAATTCTGTGGATTCTTTTCAGCACTTTCCAGAGCATCTTTTACAAAATGCATCAGTCCGATGCTCCTTCTGTAATAGTAATCATCCCAGGTTTCCTGCCTTTTTTTACCACCCGGTGAATAGTAGGTCATCTGATGGGGAACTGCATATCCAATCTCTCCGCTGCCTTCAGGATAGATTGAGTACTGAAGACACAGTTTCCCCCCGGAGACTTTGTCATAATAAGCTTTTACAGTTTCAAGCTGGCGGGAAAAGTATAATGAATCGTGCGGGCGTGAGTCGAACTTGTAAACTGTATCACTGTTGTAATACTCATTTTCCTCTTTATCTCCTCCGCCTCTGATACCGAAAAGACCGTTTCCGGTGGTCAACTCCGATGAGTCTCTCTGACCGCCGTTGAATTCGATCCTTATTGCGATTATGTGAAGGGTGTCATTTTTCCCTTTATGGAAATTAATTGACCACTGATGATCGCGGGCAGTCTCAACCAGATTCTGAGTGGAAACACTTTTAAAGAGGTATGGGTGAATGCCTCGCGGACCTCCTGTCACACTCTCCTGACGAAAAGGTGCAGCCCCGAGAATCGACGGTAGAAGAAAAAGAGTAAAAATGCGATAAAAGTGCATGCTCTGTTCCTGAAAAATGGCAAGCGGGTGCCATGGAGTTAAAAGTTGACCAGGAAGGATGCTCTCCACTGGCCGTGTCTGACCCCGGTAGCTCCCTCTTTCTTATCGTTAAATACCTGAAGAAACTTCTTCATAAAGCCCTCGGGTGCTACAATATAAGACCAGTCAAAATTCAGTGTCCCGTAACGTAAACCTACTCCAAGGGTAAGCTCGTATCTCTCACCTATATAGTCTCCAAGAAATCCGGACCGAAGGGCCAGAAAATTGGTATACCAGTATTCCAGTCCAAGATTGAAGTTTATCTCCTGAAGCTCATACTTGAAATCCTCTTCTTTGTCAAACAACAGATCAGTTCCGATGGCTTCCCAGAAATAATCCGGTTTATCCGCGTTGTTTTTGACAACTTCTTTGTGAAGGTCAAGCAGTATCTTGAGATCGTGCACTGGAGTCTGCAATGCATGGTACACCAGTCCTAGCCTCAATGTGAATGGTATCGGATCAGGGTTGTCACGGTCGATGTAATAAATATGGGGACCCATGTTCTGGGCTATAAATCCTAAGTCGAAATTGGGCAGCAGGAAATTGCGCTTGAGTACTGATGCATCAATAGCGAATGTTTGCCCCACACCTTCACCATTATCTCCATAACCGGGAGCAAGTGCACTTACAACATATTTAATGTTAAGACCTACCGATAAATCCTCCTTTATTGGCAAGCCATAGGAAAGTCCGAATACTCCTTCCCAGGAACGTACTTTTTCTCTTTCTCTGCCAAGCGCATCAGTAATCTGATTTTCTCCCATATTGATGTAGTTGATCGAAAAACCAAGTGTCCCCCAGTCCTCAGTCGGCCAGATAAAGGCTCCATAAAGATGCCACAGTTCTCTGAGATGCAGTGCGGGAAGAAGCGGCTCAAATGAGAGATAAGCCTGTTTTTCCGCGATATCATACTGGTTCACTGCTTTATCTGTTGCAATCCACACATCATTGCCGTTTACGCTCAGCCCATTTACATAATCACCTGATAGTGCATTTTTGGAATGAAAAAACTTCCACTCCGGTTTCTTCTCTACCGTGTTACCCTTATTATCAACTGTTTTATGTCCTCTTTTATAGCTGATCACTCCTTTATCTGTACCGATCCAGACCATCCCCGATGATTGTTCTGTGAAAGAAGTAACTTTGCTTTCAGGAAACTTGTGTTGCTTCCATGATGATTCGTCATAAATGGTTACTCCCATTTTTCCACCGATCCACAGACGCTTTTCCGAGTCCATGAAAAGTGCGGTCACCTGAGTTGAAAGTAAGCCGTTTGATGAATCAAATACGGTGACACTCTCATCATTTATCTTTACTAACCCGGAATTTGTCCCCGCATAGAGGATCTTTCCCTCCCCAAAAGCTACAGCGGTGATTTCATTTGAGGGCAGTCCGGAGGAAGTGTCATAGGTTTTCCAGTTGCCAGACCTGAAAACAGCAAGTCCCTTGTCGGTTCCTGCGGCAATGTCTCCGTAGCGACCGGCAGCAAGAGTTTTTATGTTGTTTGAAGGTAGCCCTTCATTTGTAGTAAATATCTGCCAGGTGGTGCCGCTGTAACGCCAGAGGCCTTTTTCCGTACCTACCCACACTCTTTCCGACTCGTCAACCAGAATCGCTGTTACACTGTCATTAACAGCAATTCTGAAGGGAATTTTCAGTTCCTGAAGATCTTTAAGATCAGTATCATCCATACCGAAAACATTGTCCAGAAGTTCGGAAAGGGTGTCAGCTTCTAAAGTGTCAATCACACCGCTGAGAGCCTTTTTGATTGTCGATACTGCGCGTTCAAAGGAGGGAATTTCACAGATCTGCCTTGCCAGAGCTTTGGAGAGAGAATCTGCCTTTTGGGTGTTGTTTTTAATAAAATGCTTCATGAGGAGATCTTTAACCGCGGCATGCCGTTTCATTCCAATGCCGTTTTCGCTCTTCAATACCCATGCAGCCTCTTTTTGAAGCTTTTCATCATCAACCTTCAGGTATTTATCAATTATACTGGAGATATTGTCGTTTTCTTCAATGAGATAAATCTCACCAGATTCCCAGCTTTTTCCATTAAAACGATATACTCCTTTCTGGGTTCCCACCCAGATTTTATCCTTTGGCCCAAACTCCTTCTTCTTTTTTGAAGAGATAGCGGTGAACACTGAATTCTTTTCAGGCATATGGATTTTCCAGGAGTTTGCCTGAGGTGCCAGTCCAAGTCCGGCCGGATTGTAATAGGTAGCACTCGCATCCTCGGCAGCACCTGTGAATGCTTCTCCCATACCTGTAGCACGGGCTCCCGGGGGAAAGATCAGTGTTATTACAGCGGATTCTCCTACGCCGGCCCGGATACTTGTTCCTGAGAGGAAGAGGAGAGTGATAAAAAGGGATAAACGATTAAATAGATTTCCAGTGGCTGTAAAATTCATGCGGATGTACCCCATAAAGCGTTTATTTTGATGGTTGTTTTCCAATCAGGAAGTGGTGGAAGTTCTTCACCTTTGAAAAAAGGAAGCATACCAGATTCGGTTGTATCGGTAAGTTTCTCTTTTCCATGATGTGGACGGATGCAGGTTGTGCAGCCCAGATGAAAAGGAGGTATTATATCTGGAAACTTGAAAATCTCCTCACGGGTCACAAACTGCCCCTTGTTCAAGAATTTTTTGCACTCAGGACAATCCTCAGGAAAAAAGTCATAGTAATAAAACTCCACTCCCTCATTATCGCCCTGCTCAATAACCTCGAGACTATTGGCCATCGTTTGTTCCCACTGGCTGAGGATGAGTTCCTTATCTTTTTCAGAAAGCAGGAACTTACCTATATCTTCGTTTAAAGAGCTCAGATATTTTCGGAGTTCCTCAATTCCTGGCCTGATATTCAACAATCCATCCCTGGGACTCCTTCTTACTATTGAGTAGATACCGCTGGCATGTATGATTGGATTCTGGATCTCCTCCTGCTCACTCTCACTCTTGTTCAAGCCGACTCTGATTGCCAGAATTATCAATACCAGAAACAGTATCAGTCCGATAATAGCTAATACCATAAAAGCTCTTCCCTGGTTATTGTATTAACTCTTCCGCCGGTTACATGCATTCTACTATTCTCTGTCCGAACCTTGAGCAGGAGACTGTTTCCGCTTTTTCCATAAGGCGGGCAAAATCGTAGGTGACTGTTCCGGATTCTATAGCCCGTTCGATCCCTTTAATCACCAGGTCCGCCGCTTCAGTCCATTTCATATATCTGAGCATCATTTCACCGGAAAGGATTACAGATGAGGGGTTTACTTTATCCTGATTGGCGTATTTCGGGGCAGTTCCATGTGTTGCCTCAAAAATTGCATGTCCGGTCTGATAATTTATATTCGCTCCTGGAGCAATTCCTATCCCTCCAACCTGAGCGGCCAGAGCATCTGAAATATAATCACCATTGAGGTTCATTGTTGCTACAACATCAAACTCATCAGCACGTGTAAGAGCCTGCTGAAAGAAAATATCCGCTATTGCATCCTTCAGAAGTATCTGTCCTTCTGCCGGTTTTCCTCCGCACTCTTCCCAGGATACTACTTTACCACTGAACTCCCTTTTTGCCAGTTCGTATCCCCAGGCCCTGAATGCACCCTCAGTAAATTTCTGAATATTCCCCTTATGGACCAGTGTAATACTCTTTCGATTATTCTCGATTGCGTACTCTATGGCTGCTCTTATAAGCCGCTCCGAACCGCCTTTAGAAATCGGTTTGATCCCGATAGCTGAGTCCTGACGAATCTCCCAGCCATATTCATTTTTCAGAAATGCCAGTAGTTTGGCCACTTTCTCTGATCCGCTCTCCAGTTCCTTCCCTGAGTAGACATCTTCGGTGTTTTCCCTGAATATCACCATATCTACTTTTTCAGGATTTTTTACCGGTGATGGGACTCCCTTAAAGTACCTCACAGGCCTCAAACAGACATAGAGATCAAGAATCTGCCGCAAAGCAACATTCAGGGAACGGATTCCTCCGCCCACCGGAGTAGTAAGCGGACCCTTGATTCCCAGAAGATATTCCCTGAAAGTGTCTATTGTTTCCTGCGGAAGCCAGTTTCCTGTTGTATTAAAAGCTTTTTCTCCAGCAAGAACCTCTTTCCAGACAATACTTCTTTTCCCGTTGTAGGCTTTATTCACCGCCTGCTCAAGAACGTACTTTGATGCACGCCAGATATCCGGGCCGGTACCATCCCCCTCAATGAAGGGAATTATGGGGTTGTCAGGAATATTCAACTTCCCGTTTATCATCGTAATTCGTTCAGCCATTTTAACTCCAGAGGTATTTAAGTCAAAAATATTTCCTGTCACGAAGATATCCCAGATTCTGCTGGTGATCCCCGGTAAAATTACTAAAATAGTTCTCCCTCGTGTCTGATTACAAGAGAGGCTATTGACAATTCAGCCTTTTAGGATTTATCTTCTCAACTGTTGCGGGAGTAACTCAATGGTAGAGTGTAACCTTCCCAAGGTTAAGGTTGCGAGTTCGATCCTCGTCTCCCGCTTTTTCCCTCCTTCATTTTCCTTTCAAATTTTCATACCCAGCCAGGAATCTTAGAACTGTTAATCTCTGCCGGCTTATCCTGCAGCATACATCATCTATATTAATTTCACCTCTTTTCGGGCGTAATATCAGGATGAGTTTTCACTGCCAGGAACATCTGCCGATTTATCAGTTGAAAGAAGCGATAGTCGAGTCTATTCGCTCAAACCAGGTAACTGTTGTTGCCGGGGAGACCGGATCAGGAAAAACTACACAACTGCCGCTTTTTTGCCTGGAAGCGGGAAGGGGAGGGATGGGACGGATCGGCTGCACCCAGCCCAGAAGAATTGCAGCAATCTCTCTGGCCAGGTATGTCAGCACTCTTTTTTCTGATCCCGGACAGGTTGGCTATAAAATCAGGTTCCGGGAAGATCTCTCTTCTGATGCAAAAATAAAATTCATGACTGATGGCATTCTTCTTGCCGAGATTGCCGGTGACCCGCTTCTCAGTCGGTACGACACACTGATAATAGACGAAGCCCATGAGAGGAGCATCAATGTGGATTTCCTTCTTGGCTTCATGAGAAGAATCCTGTCGCAGAGACCCGACCTGCACCTTGTTATCTCCTCGGCAACTATCGACACCAGACTTTTTTCCCGTGCCTTTCATAATGCACCGGTTATCACCGTTCCCGGACGCCTCTTTCCGGTTGAGATAAGGTACAAACCGGTAATAGAGTTGTGGAAAGGGGAGAGCATGGACTCTTATGTTGAGGGAGTGGTCTCATCTGTGCAGGAGATCATAGGTTCTGGTGAAAAAGGAGATATCCTCGCTTTTCTCCCCACAATTGACGATGTAACAGAAACTGTTAACCGGATAAGACAGGTGACCGGGGAGAACTGTGATGTGCTTCCGCTTCACAGCCGCATCTCTCCTGAGTTACAGCAGAAAATATTCAAGTCTTCAAAGAACCGTAAAATCATAGCTGCAACCAATATCGCAGAAACATCGATTACTGTTCCCGGTATCCGTTTTGTAATAGATACAGGACTTGCAAGGCTGCTCCGATACGAGCCGATGGCGGGTTTCAGCCGTATGCCGGTAGAGAGGGTCTCGAGGGCATCTGCGGATCAGAGGGCCGGAAGGTGCGGACGGGTACAGGATGGTATCTGTATCAGGTTATATTCTGAACAGGATTACCTGTCAAGGTCCGCGTTCACCACACCTGAATTGCGCAGAGCCAATCTCTCCGGTGTTATTCTGAAAATGCTCGCACTGCGGTTTTATGATGTCTCAAGGTTTCCATTCCTGCAGCATCCACCCATGAAGGCTATTCATGATGGCTATCAGCAGTTAAGAGATCTTGGTGCCATTGACAAAAAGAACAGGTTGACCTCGCTGGGAAAGAAAATGGCACTCCTTCCTGTCGACCCCAGACTCTCCCGCATACTTCTTTACGCAACGAAACACGGAGCGGCAAAAGAGATCCTGATCATTGCATCAGCCTTGTCGGTTGAAGACCCTCTATGCGGTGTAAACGGGCAAGCTCGTATCTTCCGCAACCCGGAATCAGATTTCCTCAGTTATCTCAATCTCTGGTCTGCATTGCAAAGAAGAATCAGAGGTAAAAAGCTTTCCGCATCTTTACTGAAGAAATTCTGTTCCGATTACAATCTTATGCCGCTTCGTATCAGAGAGTGGTATGATGCCCACAGGCAGCTTGAAAGATTATGCCGCTCTATTCATGGCTTTCTGAATCAACCTGACAGGAAAGCTTCTTCCGAAGCAATCCATAAAAGCCTGCTGGCTGGACTCAAAGATGGAATAGCGTTCAGAGTCGATAAGGGGCTCTATCATGGGATAAGCGGGGAGATCCGTGTTTTCCCATCTTCTGCCCTGTTCAGGAAAAATCATCAATGGGTCCTGTTTGCCGAGATTGTGGAAACAAGCAGAGTTTATGGAAGAATCGCGGCTGTGATCAGACCCGGATGGATCGAGGAGATTTTCAGGGATCAGTGTTCCTATTCAAATCATGACCCCTGGTTTGATCCTGAAAGCGGAACTGTAAAGGCATATCAGGAAGTCACATATAAAGGCTTATCACTTGTCCACAATCGTATAGTCGATCTGTCCTCTGTTGATAAAAAACTGGCCGTTGAGATTTTCATAAAAGAATCGCTGGTAAAGGAAAAGGCCGGCCTGAAGTACCGTTTCCTGCAGAGGAACCATGATTTGCTCCGGGAAATCAACACCGCAGAACGCAAGCTAAGGAAGCGCCTGATCCACGATGAATCGGACCGTGAATCTTTTTACGAGGAAAGACTTCCCGATGTATCCACTCTGCAGGAACTAAACAGGGAGATCCGCCGGCATGGATCAGACTCCTTTCTGATATTTAAACCCGCTGATCTCTCTCTTGAAGAGTTACCGGACCTTTCAGAGAATTACCCTGATCAGTTGATTCTCTGTGGAGAGATTGTTCCTGTAACCTACTCCTATTGTCCCGGTGAAGAAAATGACGGGGCATCGGTGGTGATCAGTGAAGAGATCTACAAGTCAGTACCTCTTTACTACTGGGAGTGGCTGCTGCCCTCATTTCTCGAAAAAAGGGTTGAAATCATTCTTGATCTGATAAGAGATAAACTGGAAAGCCGCAGTGTTCTGCGGCATGATGCCAAAAGGGAGCTGATGGAAAAACTGAGTGTTGCCGATGGTTCTTTTCTAAATGCAGTGTGCATGTATGTTCGTGAACTATTCAGTATTCAGATCTCCCCGGAACAGGTTCTGAAGCGCATTCCGGAGAATCTGTGGCTCAGTGTGACTGTAAAAGGCAGCAACAGCATCATTAAGTCCAGATTCCGTCTACCCTTAAGTAAACCATCTATTGAACATCCCGGATGCAGAAAGCGAAGCAGGATCTGGGGACCACTCTGCTCTGAATTAGAGAAGGATTTTTCGGAGGTGTGGAATCAGCCATTTCTTCTGAAACCCGTTCCTGTAAAGCCGTCAGGGAACCTTATACCTGTCAGAATGATACCTGCTCTCTGCAGAGAGGATCATAGTATTTCTGTAAAGGCTTTCTTTTCACCATACTTTGCCCGCAGTGCTCATTCAGAAGCTATTGCACACCTGCTTGAGACTAAGCTTGTGGAAAAACTTGCCTGGGAACTGGAATCTTTCAGACTGTCGCTCCAGCTTGTTTATGCATACAAGGATCTTTGCAGCAGAGAGGAACTGCATGATACCGCATGTCGCATCTTCACTGGTAAAATACTCTCATTGCCGGACCCTTTACCCGACAGCAAGAGTACATTTCAGATTCTGTACCAGGATGCTGAAAACAGAATTCCCGGTACCGGACAGAAGACAATTGAACTTCTTGACAGGATCATCTCGGAACTGAATGCCTGTTCCGCGCTGCTGGCCAGGAGAGAGCGAAAATACGGTAAAATCCTGTCAGGTGAGGAGTTTAAAGAGGCAGTCAACAATTACATTGGAATACTTTTTAATGATGCTGTTCCGGCTGGGTTTATCGAAAGGCTCCCGGTTTACATCAGTGGTTTAGGAAACAGAATCAACACAGCTTTTTTTGAACCGGCCAGATACCGGGATATTTCTCAGAAGATAAGGTTCTTTTCCTTGAAAATCGAGAAACTTATTGCTAACCCCAATCTTACCTCTTACGAAAGATTATCTGCCTGGGAACTGAGAATTCTTCTTGAGGAACTAATTCTTTTTTATTTTTCCGGCAGCTCCCCAAAAAACCGTATCTGTGAAAAAGAGCAGATCCTGCATGAAAAAATGGGGCAATGGAGTTATGCAGCTTTTAATTCCTGACCTGATATCCTTCCCTTATTGTTCGATTCCTAAAAGCATGGTAAAATTAAAGCCAGATGGCTCTGTGCGGAAATTAACTTATCACTGAACCGGTAACAGATCTCCAAAGAACAGACAAGATTCAAGATGAAGCGGAACATTTTAATTCTGATTCCAGTTTTCTTTGTTGCCGCGGTAATTTCAATTACCTGGGCGGAACTGGAAAGAAGAAAAGAATTTGATCTGCACCTGCCTCTTATCTCCACTACAATCAAACCCAATGGAGAGATCGACGAAGTATTTGTGACATACGAAAATTCTCATGAAGGGTGGGGAATTTCACCTGGTGATGACAGGTATGTTAAAGACAACAGGAAGCTTCGCCTGGACCACACTTTTAGAGAGATACCTCAACAGGCATATCTGCTTAGCCCCTTTGAAGCTGAACTGATCAACAGGGTCGCAGGTGATTTGAAGGAGGTCGTCACGATTCTCGAACGGGATCTCAAGGGGGAGAGGTGGGACCGTGTTTTGTATCTCGATGCTCATCTGCCCCATTTCCTTAAGAATTTCTACTATCTAATCTGTTCTGCCCGATGTTCCTATAAAGCGCTTCCAGTAGTAACAGCGATTGCAGATTCTCTTTTTGAAAACAGTGTGACATCAAAAAAGAGTGACATAAGGATACGAAAATGGCGGTTAATTCCCGGTCAGATCATGAAATTGCGTATTGCAGCAAAGGAGCTTGCTTTTCAGATTGAGCAATGGCAGAAGAAGGAGTTGGCAAATCCAAAAAGGGATGCATGGGAAGATAGTTCAAAAAAGTTTGCAGAATCCTATGAGTTATTTGTGCGGCTCTATTTCAACCTGCCGCCCCGATAGCGGCCCTTGACTCAGCAGAGCAGTTTCAGTTCTTCAACTGCTTCATTCCAGGTCTTGCCTTCACTTGCAGGTCTGTTATTGACCTTTAAAAATTTCATTCCTGCTGCTCTGGCTGCCTCGCCGTCAGTATCATTCCTGTCGCCTACTACCAGAATCTTGTCAGGGGAGATCCCCCATTTTGAAGCGATGTCAAGAAACGGTCTGGGAGAGGGTTTCAGTGCTCCGGCGGTTTCAGACGATGTGACGAGATCGAAGTAAGAATGGGCGATACCCAGTCCATTCATGCGCTCCTCCACCTGCGCATAATCTGAGAGGACCGCAAGCTTGATTCCAGCGTTTTTCAGTGATTCAAGGATTGTGGCTACAGAACGGGAACCGCGGAAGACACTCATTACCGAGATAAACGCCGGGTAAAAAGATTCAAGTATCCAGTTCTTTGCCTGTGATGCCGGGATCTTTTCTGATCTGGCAAGTATCTCGCTGATGGCATCGAGCAGCTCATCCCGGGATCCCATCTCCTTTCCGGCAAAGCGCTGACGAATCTTTAAAAATCTGGGAAGACGAAGAATGTGGGGGAGTATTTTCATTGTCAGCAGGGGCCGCATTACCCAAGTCATCCGGTACAGCGTACCGTCAAGATCAAAAATTACCCCCGCAATTCTTCCTTCATCACTCATGATTCAATGGGTGCATTCCTTTGCAGCCTGATAGATATTTTCCAACAGCATTTCGATTGAGTTGAGAGGAGTAGATGAAAAGGCTATTCTTATCAAATCTTTTTGTGCGACAATCCCTGTGTCGTATTTATCAAGTAACACCCTTCGTACTCTTTCTGCATCACCGCATTTAACCTTTACGCACATGAAATAACCTGAATTGAACGGAAGGGGAGAAAAATAATCATAGTATTCAGGATGCAGGGAGAGCAATTGACGGATTTTCTCATATCGGCGCTTAAGAATGGAATATTTCTTTGCTTTTTCATCATTATAAGCAGCATTGGAGTATGCTGCAAGGAGAAGTGTCTGGGCGATATTGGAAGCATTGGAGATATTGCCCCGAATCGCTCCTGCCGTTTTTTCTTCAAGTGCGGAGTATAAAGCATCTGAATTGAGTTTTGTCGCAAATGTAACGAATCCGACTCTGAAACCCCAGACATAATCCTCTTTTGTCGGCCCGTCAAATTTTACTGCCAGGATCCGTTCATGCGCATCTGCAAGAAGTGAAAACATCGATTCTTCCAGGATTCCCTGTTCAAACACCAAGCCGAAATAGGCATCATCGATAAAAACAACTATTTCACTTCCTCTGTCTGCCTCTTCAACCAGAATCTTCCTGATCTCTTCTGCTTCCTGAACTGTTACCGTGTATCCGGTGGGATTGTTGGGAAAATTGAGTATAACGATCTTTTTCCCAATTCCTGATTCCTGGATTTTACTCCTCAACCCCTCGATATTGAACCTGCAGTTATCCACAAATGTGGGATAGGAGTCAATCTTACCATGATATGCATTATTGAAAATCAACTGGTAGTTTTCCCAGAACAGATCGGGGCAGATCACTCTTTCGTTTTCATTTACAAAAAGATACCCGGCCATTGATAAGCCGTGAGTAAGAGCGCATGTAACAATCGGAAGGCTGAATTCTTTGCCTTTAAGAGAGGGATTTTTCCGGTACATCAGATCTTTCCAGATTTTCCTTATCTCAGGACGTCCGAAACTGGGGGCGTATGAAAATCCCTCCTTGTGTTTGAGATTCAGAAGTGAATCCAGTGACTCAAGAATCATGGGAAAGCCATTGTCTTCCAGGGCTGTACCGATTGTAGCATTGATTTTCTTGCCTCTTGCTTCTGCAGTCTGGGAGAGGATTCCCTGTTTGGGGAAGTAAATTGCTTTCCCTCGTTCAGAGAGAAGATTGAAGACGTGGGGATTAGCCGAACGAATGCTTTCGTTCAGTTCCTGGGCTTGCGGATCGAAGGCCATGACAGACTCCTGAAAGTATAACAGCTACTCACAAAAACAGCCGGAAGATAAATCACCATTGATTTAATCTTTCGGCTGCATTTATTGAGTTGGTTTTTTCCAAAGACTATGAAAGATACCTAATGCCGATATTGGTGTCAAAAAAAGATTGGTTGTTGTAAGTTGGGGAAAATCAGGGCATAAGGTGTAACACCGCGCAGGTTTCGCATGGCTGTTTGCAGAGGAGAGCTTAAAGGGTGCTGAAACGCGGAGTAGATTTTTGTACCAGGAATAATCTTAAAACAATATAATAATAGAATCTGGAAACTGCTCTTGACGGGGGTATTTATTAATCTCGTATTCCTTAACCAGAACTTTCTTGTACAAAAAGAAGTTATCTCCTCTCTCAGACGCGTTCCGGGATTGTGTGTTATAGTTCTGGATATTACCCCTGCGCCGGCACAGGAGCAGGCGGCTTATGCGACAAAGATCTTCAAGGAGCATAGTTGCTCAATACTGTTTACCATAAATGAGTGGGGACTGGATTGCGATGGCCTGATAGCGGATTTTCTGGGAAGGGAAAAGATTCTGCATATCAACTGGTGTGTTGATGATCCTTTTTTCGAAGAGATAATCCATACCAGGAAATTCCGTAAAAGTGATTTTAGAGTCGACTTCGTTTCCGACCGGGATTATCTGGAAAAGATGAAAATGAGAGGCTATAATGCCCATTATCTCCCTCTTGGCACCGATCCCTCTATCTTCTACCCTGTCCAAACCTCCTTATCAATCGATTCATCATTTGTCGGAAGCTCCTATCTTGCCCAGGTAGATGAGTTTGCCTCTATGGCCGAGAGCTTTCTTGCAGAGATGGTACCGTTTCTTGCAACCCTTTTAAGCGAGTACAGAAGGAATAATGACATCGATATCGATAAGATGCTCACTGAAAAAGTTTCTGAAATGAACCTGCCGGATGGTTTACACCCCGACAAAGCGGTGTTTATCTCCAAGCATCTTGCAGGGTATCTTTACCGTAAAGAAACAGTATTATCACTTGTCAGAAAGTTTCCGGGATTCAGAATTTACGGTGATAATGGCTGGTTGAGAGAAATGCCGCCTGAGAGACTTGGAAAAGTAGTATACGGGGATGGGCTCAGGGAGATTTATAATTCCACAAAAGTAAATATCGATATCAACCGCGTTGTAATAAGAAATGGTTTTACTCAGCGTGTTTTTGATGCCCTGGCATGCGGCGCGTTCCTTATCACAAGTGCCAAGCCTGTTGTGGCTGACCATTTTGAAACCGATGGTTCTCAAAGGGAAATTGTCACATTTAAAAATGCTGATGAGCTTGCGGATCTTGTCAGATACTATTTGACTCATGAAAACGAACGGATGGAAATCGCCCGCCGGGGGTATAGAAAAGTCCTGACATTACATACCTATGATCACAGGATAGCTGAAATTTTTGATACCTTGACCGCTTTATGTTGAATTTACAGGATCAACTACTTTAAACCTGCTTTGAAATTAAAAATGCCGGAGTCTGGTATTTTTACTCCTGACTTGTAAGCGGTAATCAGCTCCTGTAAAGAGATCTCTTCAGGCTTTATAAAATTGAGGTCTATAAGAAAACGGTTGACCCCTGCTTCCTGAAGCTTTTTTTTGCGCTGGAACAGACATACGGTCTTTTTTGACAGAGTATAATACAGGCCGTTTCTTTCTGCTGTAAAGAAACAGTTTCTGTGTGGATCAAATATGCCTCTGTCTGAGTCAATCCCCGGTTTTATACATGAAACAAATAAGGGTACACGGGAAAAAAGACAGATGATTCCTTTTGAGGATGCCGAATTACGGATGTTAAGATACTCGTCCTCAAGAGAATATGAAAAAACGGAAAATCCAAGCTTCTCCAGAGCTCCCTGTGAAAACCGGTTGAGGGCCCAGATCGGGTTATCTGCTGAAACATCTGTTCCCTCAGGGAAAAGGAAAACCTGCCCGGGATTAGTGCATGTCCATTTCTTTATACCTTTTTCCGAGAAAGCCTTAATCAATTTTCTCCAGCGCCCCAGTTCATACTCCCGTATAAAAGGCGGGAGAGATGGTCGCAGTCTGGATCGCCATACACGAAGTGTTTCGCTGTCATCAAGAAGTGTATTCAGGCGGTCATAATCACCTGTAAATACCAACTGGCTGCATGGCGATGACATAAGAGGCTCCAGCCATCCTGTATCGTCAATTTTTACCCAGAGCTCGGATCTGTTTTTCTGAGTGCTTGTCTGGGGAAAATTCCTGAGGATCGACTTTGCCGGGACGAAAAAT